>JAYTTC010000424.1:0-1506 GCA_043745255.1 Verrucomicrobiales bacterium | reverse complement strand
TGGACGAAGGTAAAGGCTCTGCGCAAAAAGTATGACTCCGTGAAGCCCTACGTGGATGTTCCCGAATTTGTGGACTACATGCTGATGTGGATGTTTGGGGGGAGTGAGGACGAATACCGATGTGTCGGTCCCAAGGGACCAGGCAGCGGATTCAAATTCTATCTCAACGATGCGGACGGTTGGTTTTGCGGCTCGTACTACTGTGCCGCCGGCGACCGAACGGCGCGCGGCGCTCCCGGAAGATCCGCGGGCGATGGTCCAGGCAGTCTGTTTTCTACCCTCTTCGCGGAGAACAATCCGGAGTATCGGATTCTGCTGGCGGATCATATCCACGCCGCACTCTTCAACAACGGTCCTCTGACTCCGGCCCGGAATCTCGCGAGGTTGAGTGTGCGATGCGACCAGATCCAGCGCGCCTTCTACGCGGAAGCGGCTCGTTGGCTCTACCTGAGTCCGAGCGAGTGGGCCAGCCGTCGCGATCAGGTCCGGAAAGATTGGCTGTCGGTACGCACAGCGCAGGCATTGAGCGAGTGGCGGAACGCAGGGTTTTACCCAAAACTGGATGCGCCCTCCCTGGCTCAGCCCGGCGGAGTGGCACTCCCGGGATTCACCGTTGAGTTCAAGGGCCCGACGAACAAAACCATCTATTTCACTCTAAACGGAGAAGATCCCCGGCTTCCGGGTGGAGCCATTTCCTCCCAGGCGCAGACCTATTCTTTGGTCGCCACCAACCAGAGTCTCATCCCGCAAAGATCCTCGTGGAGGTGGTTCACCGATCGTGACGGTCTTGGCCGCAGTGACGTGGTAGTGGGAAGCAGCAGCTGGTCCGCTACGAATTGGAAACATCCCGATTTCAATGACGCGAGTTGGAGCGTCGGCCCCGCCCAGTTGGGTTATGGAGAAGGCGATGAAGCCACCGTGATTCCCTCGGGGGAAGGCACCAATCACTGGGTCACCTCCTATTTCCGCCATGCATTCGATGTGCAAAATCCGGGGAGCATTGCTTCGATGAGCTTGCGATTAAAGCGTGACGACGGAGCGATTGTGTATCTGAACGGCGCACCGCTCACGCGCAGTTCGATGACCACGGCGGTGGCTACCGGGACCACTCAAGGAACGACTGCCTCGGACGATGGTCAAACGTTTGTAGCGGTCAGCGTGTCCGCAGGTCTGCTTCGGCAAGGGCGGAACTTGATCGCGGTGGAACTACACCAAAACCCTCTGGGCGACGACGCCAGTTTCGATCTTGAGCTCCTCGCATCGCGTCCTAAACCGGTGTCAGGAACTCTGCCCACGCTGGCCCACAACACCGTGCTTCGGGCGCGTTCCAAAGACGGAATCACCTGGTCTGCGCTGAACGAGGTCTTTTTCCAGATCGGAGACACCGCGGTCTCGCCCGGGGACATCGCCATCAGCGAATTGAATTTCAATCCACCCGGCGCCGATCAAACCGAGTTTATCGAATTGGCGAATCTGTCAGATCGAGCGGTGAACCTCCGAGGATTA
>JAYTTC010000423.1:0-5488 GCA_043745255.1 Verrucomicrobiales bacterium | reverse complement strand
CTGTAGTGTCGTCCGTATCGGACGATCCGGCCGGGGATGGGCCGATACGGCCCACGCTACAGAACTACAGCCCTGCTTTGGAACAGTGCAGGCAGAGTTCAGAGACCCGGTCTTTTTAGCGTCTCTTGCGCCATTTCGCGGCTAAGCCCGGCCCTGCCCGTTTCCGATATGAGGCCGCGCCGTTGCCCTCACAGCGGAAGTCTTACTTGGCGGCGGTCTGCGCGTCGCCCCGCGTGATCAGCTGAAGGTCGCTCCAGTAAGCGAAGTCCTTGTTCCCCGAGTGGGCGGCATTCTCGAGTCGAAGCACCACACGACGTCCTGCGAACCCGCCTAAGTCTACCGAGATCGAGTGCCACACCCCTTGAGCTCTGGAAACGTTCTGTTCTTTCAAAAGCTCGCCATCTACCAGCACTCGCAGATTCCAATCCCCTTTCTGGTGGGCGGCCACGGAAAAGCGCAACTCGCTTTTCTGACCTCTCGGCAGCACCACCGCTCGAGCTATAGAGGCGGGCGTTCTTCCATCCGTGGGATGGGTCATGAGCACATTCTTATGCCCTTCGAATTGGGGAAGTTTCGCCGGGGCTGCCTCGAAGTTCGGACAGGCAATGGTCCACTCCGGATTCCATAGCGCGATGGATTCTCCATCCGTCGGCGAGATCAACGAAGCCTGATCTCCTCCCGCATTGATCAGTTCCTTCTTGCGAGCCTCGGTGAGCGGCTTGCCGTCTTTGGGATGGGCGAGAATGAACCAGATCACATTTCGAAAGTCGGCATCTGGCATCTGCTCCAGGCCCTCGGGCATGACCGAGTTAGCGGTCACCCGAATCGATCGAATGTCCGACTTCGCGACAATCTCCTCTTGCCCGCCGGCCAGCATCATGCGGACCCTGCTGTCGGTGTTCTCCACCATTCGCCCTCCGATGCTACGATCATCCTTGGTCTCCAGCTCGACGTTCTCGTAGCCCTGGCCGATGATCTCGTTCGGGTTGATCACATTGTGGAGAAGTGCGTCGAGTGAACTGCGTCCGACGCCGGTCAAATCCGGCCCCACCTGGCCGCCCTCGCCATACATGACATGGCAGATGAAGCAGGTGCGGCGAGCCACCTCATGGCCCGCCTCGAGATCAATGGGGCCCTGGATTACCATGCGGCGCTTGGCCGCGATCAGCTTAAGCTTCTCCTCACTGCTTGCTGTGAATTTCCCAAAGATTTTCTCCGCTTCCAACCGCACCACGGGCTCGTTGTGGGTGGCAAGCTTACGCACCACGGTCGGAGGAATGTCTCCGCGTTTCACCGTTCCGGCCTGGACCGCCTTGAGGAAGGCAGACAGATACACCCCACGCGTGGAAAGCAGTTCCGCCGAGGCCTGTCGCGACGCAGGCGACATCCCCTCCCAAAGGCCGAGCAACCGGGCAGCGATACCATCGTTCCCGATTTCACCCAGCGTTCGGATCGCCTCGACCTTGATGGCATCAGAGCCCGAAACCGTAATCACTCGCACTAAAGCATCCCGGATATCGTCGGTGCGTTGGGAGCGCAGCGCCCGGATGCCCGCGATGCGATCGCTCTCGTTGACCGTCGGGTCGGCGATGCGAACCAGGCTTCCTTTTAGGGACGACGCATCGCCCCACAGCACCCCCACCTGCTGCGCCCGAGAGACCACATCTTTCGAGGCGAAGGATGCAAACTTTTGCATCACCGCCAGGGCCTCCGGGTTGGGAACCATCGCTCGACCGCGCTGGCCATCAATCAATCCCTGGAGCGCCTGAAGAATCAGAGGGCTGTCAGCCTCCTGCAGTTTTCCCAACTCGATCACCGATCGACTCAGCCAGCTCTCGTCATGGAGGTCGCAGACCCGGCGCATAATCTTGTTCAGGATGACACCGGACATCGGCATGAGCTTGAGCATCCCGCTCTCTTTCTGTCCTCCGCTTCCAACGTAAAAACCGAGGGGATGGATCGGGTCGTAGGCGACGATGGGTTCAAGAGCCATCCAGAAGAGGAAGTTGATGACTGGATCATTGTCCCGCGCGGAGCTCTTGAGCAATTCATCCAGGACGCCGCCCATGATGACCTCATGCACCGGGACGAGTGGAGGCGCGTTCAACGTCAATTTGCTCGAGACGAACTGGCGACACGCCACCGCGACGGCGAGGCGGACCGTGGGATCTTTATCCTGTGCCAGCTTGCTCAAGACACGCATCGTATAGGGAAGCAGGTAACCCCGGTCTCCGATGATTCGGGCCACCCAGGCACGGATGGCAGGTACTGGGTCGGAGGAGATCTCCTCGAGAGCGTTATCGTCCAAAATGCCCATCGAGCTCAACGTCCACAGGGCAGCGAGGCGTGCGTCCTCGCTCGGTCCATTCTTCAGCATTTCGTGCACCGGCGAGCCTCCGTGCAAAGATCGCCCAAAGGCTTCTTCGCCTCGTTCACTCAGGATTCGCTGAGCGTGGCGTCGCTGCCAGGAGTTGGGATGCGCAAGCACCTTCGCCAAATCAGCAGAAGAAAGCGCGGCCAGGTTCATCTCCCGCTCAGGTCGGGAGGGCACCGCCTTCTGCGCGTCCTTGCCCACGTAGACCACGCGCCAGATCCGACCGTGTTCCCGATCCACACCTTCCGGGTCGGCATTGGCGTTTTGGTAGCAGGGATATTTATCATACCAGTCCATCACCCACAGCGCTCCGTCCGGGCCCGTCTGTGTGCTCACTGGCATGAACCAGCCATCGTTCGCTCGCAGAAAATCCTTCACGAAGCTTGCCGTGAAGCTCGCACCCTTCGCGGTGAGCTTGTCCCAGTGGAGTGAGTTGTCATGGATGTTGCCCATGATCGCAGCGCCGAGAAATTCCGCCGGATACTGATTACCCTGATAGATCTGAACGCCCGCGTAGGCCGCCATGTGATGCTTATGATCCACGATGCTGGGAAGCAGCTCGTAAGCGTAAGGATAAGCGGGCTGACCGGCCTGGCGGGAGTAGAGGCCACCGGGGACGAGGTGGAAGAAATGATCTATCACGCAAGCGCTGACGAAGGCCTGTCCCGTGGCATCGAAATCCACCCCCCAGGGATTGCTGGTGCCATCGGCGAAGACCTCGAATTTTTTAGTCCGGGGATGGAACCGCGCAATGGCCCCGTTCATGTAGACGCCAGCGTCATTGGGGTGAGTGGGATCCTTCACCGTCGACTGGGTGAAGACGCCGTGGGTCAGATACATCCAGCCGTCCGGTCCCCAGGTGAATCCGTTGAGCAGTTCATGCCGATCCTCAAGACCGAATCCCGTCAGCAGCGTGGTTTGCTTATCCGCTTTATCGTCGCCGTTGGTATCTTGAAGGAAGTAGAGGTTCGGTGCCTGCCCGACATAAACGCCTCCGTTGCCCAACAGAAGTGCGGTCGCGAGATTGAATCCATCCGCGAACACCGTCACCTTGTCCGCTCGTCCGTCGTTATCGGTATCCTCGAGGATCTTGATGCGATCCCGTCCCTTCTGTCCTGCCTTCACCCCCATCGGATACTCGTAAAGCTCGAGCACCCAAAGACGACCGCGGTCGTCCCAGGTCATGGCCACGGGATTCACCACCATCGGCTCGCTGGCGAAGAGCCGGACTTGAAACCCGTCTGGCACGGTGAATTTTTTCCGTGCCGCCTCGGGCGAGAGCGCCGGCGTGCTCGCCGGCAAATGCTGTCCGGAAAGCTGCTTGCCCGAGACCTGATTCGTGTAGACTGGAAAATCGTAAACGGGTCCGGCTACCTGGGCCCCCTGTGCGGAGGCCGACAGGAGGGTTGCAACGCAGAGAGCGAGAGGAGAGTGCCGGTATGAAAATAGGAGATTCATATCAATCGGGTCGGTTCAGGCCGCAACAGACACCCAGCATGACGATTCAGAGCGCTTGCGGACTGGATGGGAGTATTGGATGAGGAGATTCCAGACGCCATTCAATTTCCTCAGCCGTGGAATCCGCGGTAAAAAAAACTAGCCCCCTTTTTGTGTCTACTCGTAGCGCAGCGCTTCGATGGGATCGAGCCGGGCTGCTTTGAGCGCGGGGAAGAATCCGAATACGATCCCGATGATGGCGCTGACGGTGAACGCGAGCAGGACCGAGCTTTGGGAGATCAAGGTCGGAAAGCCGGCAAACTTTGTCAGCAACGGGGCGAGCCAATAGCCAGTCGCGATGCCCAGCGCGCCACCCAGCGCACTCAGCAGCACCGCTTCGGTCAGGAACTGCCTTAAGACATCGCGTCCGCGGGCACCGACGGCCAGTCGAATTCCAATCTCGCGCGTTCGCTCAGTCACGCTGACCAGCATGATGTTCATGATGCCGATGCCACCGACCACCAGTGAGATTCCGGCGAAAAAGCTAATCAGAATCGTCATGATACGATTATTGGCGTTGGCAAAATCGCTCATCTCCTGCTGGTTGCGGATGGAGAAATCATCTTCCCGTCCCGCCGCGATTTGATGACGCTGACGAAGCAACTCGGTGAGCTCGGCCTGGACATTCTCGATCACGCCGGCATTTTCCGCTTGCACGTCCAGGGCGCGAAATTTGGTGTCGCCAGAGAGCCTCTTCATCGCGCTGGTATAGGGCATCAGCAGCAGATCGTCTTGATCCTGTCCAAACCCTCCCGCGCCCTTCCGGGCCAACCATCCCACGACGGTGAAAGGAGCATTCTTAATTCGGATGATCTGGCCTACCGGATCGATGCCCTCGCCGAAGAGGCTCGTTGCCGTCGTGGTGCCGAGGATGCAGACCTTGCCGGCGTCACGCAGGTGGACGTCAGTGAAGTTCTCACCGGATTGAAACTCCCAGGAGCGGATGCGGGTAAAATCAGTGCTAACCCCCCAAATGCCCACCGACGTATTTGCATTGCCGGCCACCACCTGGGCGTTGATGCGGACTTCCGGGCTCACGCCGGATACGCCCGGTATTTCGCGCCGGACCGCATCGTAATCGCCCTCCGTGAAGCTGGGCGACGCGCCGAAACCGCCGCGCACTCCACCGCGCGACATATTGCCGGAGAACACGACGAGCAGGTTCTGTCCCATGCTGGCGATGCGCTTGTCCACCTCGGACTTCGCACCGGCACCCATACTGACGCCCACGATCACCGCAGAAATCCCAACGATGATGCCAAGCATGGTGAGAAACGAGCGCAGGACGTTTCGGCGGAGGGCGCGTAGGGCAATTTTTAAGACGGCGATCATAGAAAATCGGAGTGGTGAACGAAGAAGACAGCCTCACCCCGTGAGCTGCACCGCTTTTTGTTCGGCATCGAGACGCACGAGTTCCTGCGATGCCAGGAGACGATCCTGGGTGAGCTCGTCGCTACGCACCAGACCGTCGCGCATCACGACCACCCGACGGCAATATCGTGCGATGTCCAGCTCGTGAGTCACCATGGCGATGGTCATCCCCTGATCGTTCAAGCGTTGGAAAATGCCCATGATCTCGATGCTGGTGCGGGAGTCCAAATTTCCGGTGGGCTCGTC
>JAYTTC010000422.1:0-20952 GCA_043745255.1 Verrucomicrobiales bacterium | reverse complement strand
CATTGAGAGTGCTATAGTCCAAAATGACCCTGGGCCCAAGCAGACGGCGGGTGCGGCTCATCATTGCCACGTCTTTTTTCTTTTCGTGTCCCACTTTGCCTAGGCTCGCGACCAGCTCCTTGTCACTGTGCAGCTTCTTAATCGCCAATCGTTTGACCTTCTCCTTCGGCTTTCCGGCTTGAGCCTGCTCCAGGGCAGTCATCAGCGGCTGCAGGTTGGGCTGGGAAATCATCTCCACCAGAAAAAGACGAGCATCGCCTTCGATCGGGCCGAACCGTTTGGCGACCTGGGCATCCGCACCCTGGGACTCGACTGCGAAGGTCTTCCCTTGGCCGATTTGCACCGACCCAAAGTCCAGGATCAAATCGGTCATATCCCCCGCAGGAGCCTCTGTAACTACTTGCAGTGCAGGACTTTAATAGAACACAGTCCAAAGCTCAAGACGAACTGTTGGAGCATTATTAAGACCCCAGTCCTCAGGCTTAAGCGGTTCCTGGATTACGAGTTCCTGCTCGATTCCGGCCCTCTTGATCGTGTAGCGAATTCCGCAGGCCACCCCATCCAGGGCCGCAGGATAAAAGATCTGGTCCGGGGCAATCTGCTCCCCGATGCTGTCCTGGATGGTTCCAAGGACAACGCTCTCTCCGGTGGCGGTATCTCTAAACGCAAGAAAGAGCGGGGTACTTCGAAAAACCTTCCCATCGGGGGTTTCCATGACGATCGCCCCCTCCTGATTGATATTCGCGGAGACGGTGAAGTGATGCTGCACTTCGTCGGCGACTGCAAAACCGGGGACCAATTTGAATTGCGGATTGCTCTCCTTCCACTCCGCACCGGTCCAATAGTGCATCCCGGTCGAGAGTTCGGTGTGCCGGTTGGTGCTGAGGATCGTCTCCCCTTCCTCGGTCACTGTTTGGAGGACATGTTCCACGACTCGGTAATCCGGGCCGCGCTCCACGATCTGCGCATCCTGCGCCAACGTTTGGAAAACTGAAGCAGCAAGGGCCGTCGAGAGGATAAGTCGTTTCATAGGACTTGAGTTGAGCGTGGGGGACGAACCAGTTCGTGTAGAGATGGAGCAGGCCGCGTCTAACCAAGTCATGACCGATCGGTGCATCGGCAGGAGAGGTCGTTGAACGCCGTCGGAGACTCTCCTGCTGAAAGCAAAGATGACTCGGAAAATTAGAGCATCCCTTCTACGACCAAGGGGTAGGTCATGAAGCGCAGCATCAAACCTCCGTGCGGTTACTGAGCAGAAAATGTCGATGCAGAGGGTTCTATCCCAGAATCTGAATGAAGCAATCCCTAGAATTAGGGATTTTTGCAAAATAAACGCCGAGTTAATCCCTAATATTAGGGAGCGGATGGGTTTTTCCCGCCAACTCCTGCTGGTTTTCTCTTCCCTACCCCTCTTGGGGGGACGGCATTCGAGCGCAGGGAAAAGAATTCGGACAGCAGGTTGTAGGTGTGATGGAAGGTGCTGCTCACGTCCTGCTGTCCGAGTTGAACCCAATTGATGCCCGCCTTGTAAGCTCCAAAAACACCGGAACCGTGCGGAAGGTTTCTCAGCTTCTTGGAGAAATTTTAGTGCGCACTCCCTCGTCGACTTGCAGTGACTCCCTGAATAAGGGCTGTCCTTTCCGCTCCTTCCTGTGCTAAACGCGAAGCTTCTGCGTTCCCAAATCCATCTCGTAGTCCCTCTTCGTCCGAGCGGAGGCACTACGCCACGGAGCGGCGGTAGTCTCGTCTTACGATCCCTGGAAGCTGCCTGGCTTCCACCTTGCCGCCTTGGGCGAAGGCGATCAGATGTTGGCGGCCAGCTTGAATGAACTCCTGCGGCTCCGCCCCAATCACGTGCGCCGATATCCGCTTGAATAAGCAGAGCCTCGACATGTCCTCCCTGCCATTCGTCAGTAAAGTCCGGGTTGATCTCCAGGCCGGTGAGGACCCGGAACGCTTGGTTGCCCTCGACCGCGGCACTCAACGTGCCGCCTCCACAAAAAAGGTCGAGAACACGCAGCGGTGCCATCAGGCTGCTGCTGCGCTGAATCGCAAAGGCGCGGCATCGAGCTGCAGACCCTGCCCACTTCCGAGCAACTCCGACAGGCCCTAAAAACCAAGTTTCACTACTGGACGGATGAAATGCGAATCGAGGTCATCCCCACGCCTTTTGAACACATCGACTGGAGGATGGTGGAGGAAGATTCCCTCTGGAGAAATCCGCCATTCGAGAAGAATACCGAGAAAGAGTTTCGCGATCCAGTCCCAGACCCGAGACCCTGAGCCACCAAGCGACATCCAAGTACCAATTGAGATACAATAAAGCATTGCGCTTATGTCGATATAAGAGTCGTGGTTCCTGAGCCATGGCCTCGCCCTCTCCCCGAAGAAAGCCACCGTGCACGCAAAGAGCAGAAGACAAAAGGTCTGCCAGATTACCAGCCGATCAAGCCACTCGTACAATCCTCTCGCGCCACTCATCGTGGTTGTTCCCTGATGAGTGCGGTTTCATTGGATAGATTCGATGTCATGCAGAATGAGGATGAATGCTCTCGGATTCCGTCAATCGCCGGAGCGACCTTGGTGGCTGGGGCGCGTGACGACGTTCCAGTACCCAACGGTTGTGGAGGCGTTGTAAAATCTGTAGCCGTAGCAGAGAAGCTCCGATTCGTCGTCCTGGTATTTGGTGGAGAACCGGAAGGGGTTGGATTTTGCCATCGTTCCCGAGTTCCGAATCACTTCCCCAAATGGACCCTATTCGAAATGAGAAGACCAGGTAGGGGACGATGCCCTTAGTTCCAATCGCGTTCCCGATTCCGTCGTACCCGTACGCGTGGGCTAACCCGCTCGATCCGGTCCTGAATCCTAACGCCCCACCGATTCCTCCAGCACGCTCCCACTGCCCGCTTAAATCAGTCCCCCAAACGTAGGACCGAACCACTGTCCCTCCGCTGACGTTCTTTTCCATCATCAACCTCCCGAGCAAATCGTAGTTTTGAGTATCTGTCGATTGGCTCACATAGGTGGGGATGCCGGAAGTTGAATTGTCCTCCTCTGTCAAAATCTGCCCCACTCCATCGCTGGCATTTTCGTCTGTTGAGGGTCTTGCGCAGGGGGTGGCTCGGTTGTCGTGGCGATCGCTTTCCTTGAGTGTTGGCCATCGCTATCCACAGCCTCGACAAGTTAACAGCCGGTCAATCCCTTGACGACCACGCTGGCGGCGGCGAACCCGAAAACTCCGGTGACAAACGCCGCGGCACCGAAGCCAGAATCACAGTTTAAGCGCATCTCCGAACCGCTTAAACCCTCAGGACGCTCCGCGCACACCGAGCCATCTTCCTGAGGAAAAACTGGCAACTCCTGGGTATAAACGCAGGACACTCCGTATCCCTGTTGATCCCGAGGAAAACGATACTCCGTGCGCAGCACCGCCCGGACCTGAGCGAGCAGCGGATCATGGGAGGTCGCGGCAAGATCCGCGATCCGCACCCCGGTGGGGTCGCGTCGACCGCCAGCGCCACCGCACACCACCAGGGGAATCCCACGGCGTCGGCACTCGGCGATGAGCAGGCACTTGTTGGCCAGATGGTCGATACCATCGACGACGAAATCGAAACCCGGGCCCAGAATGTTCTCGGCCGTGGCAGCAGTGAAAAACTGCGACTGCGCTTTGACTTCAATCTCTGGCTGGATCAGCCGAACACGCTCTTCGAGCACCTCCACCTTGCTCCGGCCCACAGTGGTCTCCAGGGCGGGGAGCTGACGGTTGATATTGGTGACACAGATATCATCCAAATCAACCAAGCTCAGATGCCCGATGCCCGAGCGAGCCAAAGCCTCGACCGCCCAGGAACCCACCCCGCCCACCCCGATCACCGCCACTCGAGAAGATCGCAGACGCGCGAGTCCTAAGCGGCCATAGAGCCGCCCGATCCCGCTGAAACGCGTCTGAAATTCATTGTCGGTCATAGTGCGCCATCGAGTTACCTCAACGGGGGAATCGAAGCGAGCTGGAATCCCGTGAGGCATTCTCCATACTTCGGGCGGCATGAAGATCATCACCGATCCCCGATGCACGGAGTATCACAGTCCGGGACATCCGGAACGCCCGAGCCGTATTACCGGATCCCGTGCCGCTCTCGAGTCGCAAACGGATCTGAAGATCGAATGGGCTCGGGCCGCTGAAGTGGAGGAGTCGATCTTGCTGCGGGCTCACGAGGCGAAACTCATCGCCGAGGTGAAATGCCCAATCGGTGGTTTCGACGCCGACACTCCATCGCATGAAAACCTCTATGACCACGCGATCCGCTCAGTCGGCGGGGCGCTCTGCGTCTCGCGTGCAGCGCAGCAGGGAGAATGGGCATTCAGC
Organism: Verrucomicrobiales bacterium; assembly: GCA_043745255.1. Lineage (GTDB taxonomy): Bacteria > Verrucomicrobiota > Verrucomicrobiia > Limisphaerales > UBA11320 > UBA11320. Next base: position 16,583 of record JAYTTC010000422.1, on the reverse strand, counting down.
CTCATGCGTCCGCCGGGTCATCATGCCACCCGACAGCAGGCAATGGGTTTCTGCTATTTTAATTCCATCGCCATCGCGGCCCTTGAGGCGATCGCCCAAGGAGTGAGGCGGGTGGCGATTTACGATTTCGATGTCCACCACGGGAACGGAACGGAAGACATCCTGCTGGGAAAGCGCGGGACCGCGTTCTTTTCCATTCACCAGTCACCCTGCTACCCCGGCACGGGGGCTGAGGATCGTGGGACTAACTGCTTTAACTATCCCGTCCGACCCCAACTCCCTCGGTTGGAGTATCGGAATATCCTCACCGAGGCCCTGACAGAACTTCAGAAATTTAAGCCTGATCTAGTGGGCGTCTCGGCAGGTTTCGACGCCTACGCACGCGACCCGTTGGCGCAGGAAACCTTGGAGACTGAGGACTATCACTGGTTAGGCGCGCAGTTTCGCAACTTGGGAGTGCCGGTGTTCAGCGTGCTGGAGGGCGGCTACAGCGAGGATCTGCCGCAGCTGATTCTAGCGTATCTGAAAGGATTGGAGGGGAAATGAGGAGGCGCTTGCCGCTTCTGTACCGTCCTCCGTACCGGACGATCCGGGCGGGGATGGGCCGATACGGCCCACGCTACAGAACTCCAGTCCGGCTTCTGTAGTGTCGTTCGTGTCGAACGATTCGGCAGAAAACAACCGCCGCAACGAAGAGGGCCAGGAGTCTCGACAACACTCTCTCACACCTGCGAGGACCGGGATTTCCGACTCTTGAGAAACTGCTGGAGGAGATCGGGATGCTTTTGGAAGTGCTGGGCGAGATCGGCGATCAGCTCCACCGTGTCCGCGCTGAGATGATGTTCCATCCCTTCGATATCCTTGCGTTGGGTCTCGTCGGGCAGGCCGAACAGTGAGAAGAAGTGGGAAAGCGTCTCGTGTCGTCGCTGGATATTGCAGGCGACCTCGCGACCTCGGTCCGTGAGGATCAGTCCGCGGTATTTCTCGTAGTTGAGATAGCCCAACTCACCCAGGCGCTGAACCATGCTGGTGACCGATGCCTGCTTCACCCCCAGTGACTCCGCAATATCGATGACCCGAGCGTAACCTTTCTCGGTGATCAGCTCATGGATGCGCTCCAGGTAGTCCTCGGCGCTCTGGCTGGGCGATGACTGCGGCATGATTCGGATACTACACCACGGCGTGGGCCGCAGGGGCAAGGACTGGATGAGGGGGAACGCCACTTCCCGATTGAATCCAAAGCCGAAATCAACGGATCAGTTCCCGAGCTGGATGATTCGGTAATATCGAGGGACACCCGCAGCCGGGGGGGCAGGATCCGTGTAAGTCACCTGCGATGCATCGGCAATAAAGGTGCCCTTGCTGAGCCAAGTCACTGGCATGGCGAGATCCGAATACTGGACCTCGTACCGCTCTCCCGCCAGAGAGTGCCAACTGATGGAGATACCACTGGCGGAAGCGGTCACGTTGATGTCCAGACTCAGCGGCAGAGCGCTAAGCAGGGCGTTGGTCGAGGTCGCGCTGGCTACTCGCAACAAACCGGTCACCGAGAGGAAGTCATGGTTCACCAGGTTGATAAACCAATTGGTCGGGTTCCCAAAGGTGGGAAGGAAGACATTGGTGCGCATGCTGACTCGCTCGCTGTTGGTGCCGGTCTGAAAATCGCTGAAATCGAACAGCGAGGTGGAAGGCAGATCCGAGCGGCGGACACGCAGGTCGACATCGCCAGTGAGATTGTAGATCTCGAACAGCAGAGCTGTCTGACTGACATCGCTGATGAAGGGATAGAAGAAATTCAGTTTCTCGCCTGGATTCAGAGCGAATCCAATCTCGTTGGTGGTGGAGTCCCAATTGGTCGAGATGGTGTAGCGGGGCAAAGGAAGGTTCTGCGGAGGCATGTTGGTCCACCGCATCGCCGTCACATTGTAGAACCCGGCATTGGTTCCGGAGTTATAGACTCCGAGAATCCAAGGGGTCGCAGTGATTGGTATGGGGAAAGCGTTGGACTGAACAATGATCACCTCGTTGGTGAGGTCCGGATTGAGACTATGATAGTCATAGTGCGTGGGGGTGGGAAGATAGGCCACCTCCGGCAAGCCGCGACGCGCCACCAAATGGAGCTCCCGATTCGTGGAATGTAGCTCGAACACCGCCGCAGTGAGCGTGGGCGAGGGATCGACCACGAATTTGTACCACTGCATGTTGGTGCCGGGATACTCGATATTGGTCACCGAGAGGAAATTAGTGGTGATGACGAACTGGTTGGTGATGGCGGCAAAATTATTACCCAAGCCCGGCACGGCCGGAACCCCATGCGCAAGCGTGAGCATCGGAAGTCCAAAATCAACTTGAACCTGGAATCGATTGCTCGTGGTGGTGGGGTCGAAGTTCTTGACCGCAAGGTAGTACACGGAACCCGGTGCGACCTCAAAGGGCCCAGGCCCCACGTCCAAGACAAGGCCATTGCCGAAGTCGTCGGTAAAGACCGCGTCCACATCGGGATCCGGGAGGGTGTCCTTGTTGAAGTAGAAATTGAGAGAATCCCCGGTCAGGGTCTGGAAATAGTTGGTCATTCGGACCGCTTCCCTAGGCACGCGGACTTCGTAGTATCGGATCTGGCTTCGTCGCACGAGGTCCGTGAACGGAACACAGTTGGTGAGCGGAATGGGCTGCTGGCCGGGAGCAAACAACACCTGGAGATACCAACTCAGCAACTCGGGCGCAGGACTCGCTACGAGGGGAGCGGTGCGACTGTCTGCAATCTCCAATCGCCAAGTGCCCTGAGCGTTTTCACCTCGAATGTTTGGCACCTCAACAACCGCGGAGCGCACGCTGTCGGCCTGAAACACAATCGTGGTAGGAAGCGGCTCTTCCCCGAGATAGTAAGAAGAGCTGATCGGTTCAGTCACTTTCAAGGAATCGATCAAGGTGGTGGTATTCCAATCGCTGAAGAACGCCAATCGCTTGTCGTCCTCACGTCCAATGAATCCGAGGGTGTTGGTCTGCCAGTAATCGGTGGCGAAGAACACATTCGTCACACCGGAGAGAACCAAGCGGAAGGTGTCGAGCTGAGACGGCTTCCAGCTGGCGGTGACATCGAAGCTGCCGGTATTGTTGGCGTAGTTCTCGTCATTGATCGTCAACCAGAGATAGTAGTCGCCTGGAGCGCTGGGAGCGAATCCGCTCCAGTTAGTTCCTACCTCGAAGGGAGCCCCCCAGGCATTGTTGGTGGCCAGGTTGGTGGAAGAGTAACTCCACTGCCCGACCAGCTCGTAGCGCGTAAGACCCCGGAAAGGAAGTGGGCCTTTATCCCCCTCTGCTGTGACGGGTGGAACCGAACCTACATCAACCGTCTGGCTGGATGGAACGCTCAGGAAAACCTGCTGACCGGGTGCCACGCGGAGTTTTTCCACGCGAACCGCCGGAGCGATGGTTCCTTGCAAGAGATTCGGATTGGTCGACATGGAACCTACCGGGAAGGTGAGTATCTGAAACTGAGCACTCGACTGATTGCGATAGGCGAAGCTGAGCTCATACTTTTTCTCCCCGAAGATATCCAAGTCCGCTTGCACAGCGCCCTCGGACAATGCCAGCACCTGGCTGTGCCCACTACTCAAATACGGATCGAGGATAACGGCGACCGTGTTGGTGAGCACATGCCAGCCTTCAAAGACCGCCCCCTGCGGATAGCCGCCCAACAACGCGATCTCGAGATCGCTGTTGAGGACGACCGGCTGGCGCAGAAGAGATGGGTTCTTGAAGGGAGCGGAGATGAACTTCAACGGACCACTCGACAGATTGGTGCTGTCCGAGAAGGTCACCCACGAGTAGTTGGTCAGGATCTGGTCAGGAGATCCTATCAATCCGTCCAGTCCGAACGTGAAACCAAATCCGTCCGGTGAGGTTCCGCCGCGATTCTCTCCCAGCAGCCATCGAGTGCCTGACGGGCTGATGAGATGGAGCGAAAGATCCGAGACGCGCGGATGATTGATACGCACTCCGACCCGGGCATCCACGATGATCCGGTTGGTCTGAAGATAGATCGAAGAAGTCGACACCGCGTCATCGGTCAAGGAGAGCGGTGCGTTCGTCGACACATTGTACACATAGCTGTCGGACAGCAGTCCTCGCGTGATCAGGATCCGGAGTCGGAAGTTCTGAGCGATAGCAGAGGGATTGAAAATACCCAGCTGATAGCGACCCGGGATCAGGGGTGGGGAACTGCTCCCGTCCAGGGTCAAGCAGCCGCCCGGTCCCGCATCGATCACTTCAAACGCATCCCAATCCTCCCGCGTCGGGCGATCAATACCACGCTTGAGGTAGACCTCCAGCGGTGACGTGTTTTCAGAAACGCAGACTTGGAGCTTGGTCGCATCGAAAGGAATATCGATGAAGTCATAGTACCAAGACTCACCGAGCACTGAGATCACGCAGCCTTCGGTGGTGAAGCATTTCGGATCCTGGGGCTGGAGACAGAGCGAGGCGCGCTCCACTCGTCCGGTATGGAACAGGGCGTTATCAAAAATCGCCAGCTGCCAGACACCATTGATGGCTCCACCGGAGAGATAACGGAGTTTGATCGGCCCTTCGCTCTCATAGACTCCCGGATTGCGATTCGTGCCGCTATCGTCGAACACCAGGTTTAGCAGGGTGTTTGCCGGCTGAGTGCGGAAGGTATGGGAAAAGAGCGTGGCCTCGACACCGTTCGGTCCTTTGAGAACCCCGGTGAGATCGCCGAAGTCCTCGTGCTGAATCACATTCGTGACCACGATGTTTCTCACCAGCGAAGCACGCGTGCTGATACCGAAGAAAATCGCGGGACCCACGCCAAAGAATCCTCCCGGCTTATCGTTGGAGCCATCCGGAATGGCGACCGGTGTCGGAAGGAATCGGACCCTCACACAACCGTCTTTCCCCAACTTATCGAACGGCTCATCGGTTGCGATAGCGATCAAGCCAAACTCCGCAGATTGTTGATCCTCCGATTTGATGGCGATGTAATAGACCTGTCCGGGAGGTGAATTTGAGAAGGCCACAAACTCACTCCCCACACGGCTCCGCGAGCTTCCGTTCAGATTATCCCCCGACACCTGCCCCTGCGCGATCGCCTTGGCTAGCACGTTGGGATCGAGCGTCAACAACCCGGCGTCATCCGACACATAGAGATCGATGTCCGCTTCCGCCAACCGGCTCTTGGAAAGATTCGGCGGCTGGAAGGTGACGATCGCGACGTAGGGATTGGTATTCCCCACATTGACGAACTTGTAAAAATTCCATTGGCTCTTCTCGCCATTGGTATCCACCAGCAGCGGTGAGTTTGCTCCGACTCTTTCACTAAGCAGCGGCACACCGTTGGTCAATTCCTTCAGCGCGGGACCGCTCTTCACCAGCGCACCGACCGGCTCCACGATGGTCCAGATGGCCGTGGTGGTAGGATCACCACTCCCGATGACCAGGGCGTAATCCTGAACCACTCCGTCGGGATGAGAGGTGACCGCGTTGACGTTGACCCGCTTGGCGACCACGGTCACGGAATAGGAAGCGCTCTGCGGCCCCGGGAGGAAAACATTCTCCACGTTGTTCACCACATCATCCACCGGAGGGGCGTTCGTCTCGGTGCTATCGCTCACCACGCTGCCGCTCGCGATATTGTTCCCCCAATACACTTCATGAGTGACGAGGTTGGTCACGATCAAGTCCAGGTCATTGACCAGCTTGATGCCCACCGCAGGATTCCCCGGAGGATCGGTCCATACCAGGGTGAGGTTGAAGGAGGCACCCTGACCACTGGCATTGTTGGTGTCAAAGTTCACCACCCGGGTCCAGCTCTCGCCCGTGGCGAGCGACGGATTCTCCTTCTGATCGTAGAAGGTCACCGGGCCCGTCAGTGGAAGCGTGAGGGGTCCAGCGATGGGGAAGGTCGTGGGAAAGTTCGTGCCGAACCAACCTTCCGGGATCATTCGACGCAGATCCGCTCTTCCCCAGCCTTGCAGGTTGATGGGGGACTTCACCTGACGGTCATACTTGGTATCCACACGCACCGTGCCGTTGATGAGCAAAGCCTTGGTCAGCGCAGGGCTTGGATAGGGGCGAACCAATACATTGGTGAAGAAGTCGTACAGCTGCGCGATCATGCCACTAATCGCGGGTGCAGCCATGCTGGTCCCTGACTCATACCGATAGAACGGACCCACGCCGTCATTGAGCGCCTTCAATTCGGTAAAGAAGTCAGATTCGACCGCATCGTTCTTAATCTTCAGCACCACCAAAATGTCATACGCAACCGATTGGGTGTTGGTATTGGCCACCGAGATAAACCAGGTGCCGGCACCTCGATCGCCAACCGGCACGGGATAGCGGAGGTAGTTGAATCCCGAGCCGGAGCTCGGAGGAGGCAGATCACCCAGACGCAGCCCAATCTCAAGCGCCGGCATCGGAAGAAAAGTCTTGGTGTTGGGAGCGGTGCGGAGGGTGATTTGGACCGTATTATCAGGAACGTCTAGTTGGTAAAAATTGGTGCTGAGCGCTTCGATGCGCTGACCTCGTGCGGAGGTTTGCTCGTAGCTGAAGAGTTCGCTGGGATCCGTCCAGTCCTTCGATCGCGTTGAGATGATATAGCTGCCCGGAGCAACTACATCCGGCTTGAATCGACCAAAGTCTCCCTCGATGCCGATCCCCACATTGCCTCGACTGGAGAAATCGGAAACTTCCTTGTCGCTGTCGGTGTCGGAAAGGAAGAAGGAGTTGGTTCGAGTCTCCCCGAAGATGTTGGTCGTGATGGGGCCGCCGCTGATCTTTCGGAAGCTCTCCAATGATCCCACGGTAATCACGTTCTTCGCGGTGGCAGGGGACGAGATGGAGTCTGGATCTCCACCCAAACCCCGACTCCCTCCCTGTCCTGAGTTCCCCGCCGCGAAAACATAAGCGATCGACTGTTCTCCGGACTGCTGCGGGAGAGCGTCGCGCACGGCAGCGTCATAGCTCGCCGCGGCGGAATCATACTCACTGATGCCGATGTAACCCCAGCTGTTGTTCGAGATGGGGGCGTTATCGCGTGCGGCCGATTCTTGTAGATACACATCCGACTGTATCGACCCTAGGAACTGGTCGATCGAGTAGGGCATGATGACGGCCTTGGGCGCTTTGCCGTGAAAATCCGCGTTGGTCGCCGATCCCGACGGGGCGTTGGTGGTAAAGACCGGAGTATTCTTTCCGCTACTGGCGATGATTCCGGCCACATGGGTTCCATGTCCATCGATGTCGACGTGAGCCGAAGGGTCGCCACCCACGATCCGCGGAGCCAAATCCGGATGGGAGTCGTCTACCCCCGTGTCGTTCAGATTCACCCGCACGCCCTCGGCGGCCGAGTTGTTGTATCCCGTGAGTCCCAGGTATTCCGTATTAGGTCCGCTGTTCGTGCTGGTGTGCAGTACCGTTCCAGTAAGGTCGTTCGCGATCGCGGGCTGCACGTAAGGCTCAATCCATTCGACCGTTTCGATCTGAGCCAGGGAGAGCACTGAGCCGCTGGGCAGACGAAGGCCGATTTGGGTCCCGAAAGGGGAGCGGCTCTGCGAAACGATCACTGCGCCCACTCTTCGAAGTTCGGCCAAAGCGGCTTCGAGCTGGCGGGGATAGACGAGCAAGCGAACGAGACTATCGGCGGGCACCGACTTCTGAGCTACTGCCGACTCAAGCAGGCCGGGCGCGAGTTTGAAATACGGGATCCAGGGGATCACAGACTGAACCAGAGGAGAGGTCTGCAGTTGGGTTGCAGCGGATTCGGCGATTCGCACCAGATACGCGTTGTTCGGCACATAGGAGACGATCTCGGCCCCTGAGCCGGTGAGCAGACTGCGGAAGGCATCGCTCGCCTTCCCACGGGACTGCACGACGTAAGATTCGGTTTTGCCTTTGAGCTGGAGCGCCTCCGGAACGGAAAGAGCCAGGGGCCACCGGGTATCGAAGACGGCATTAGCGAGCAGCAAGCCACTATCATTGTGGCTCAACTCCTGAAGTGAAGTCGGACTGTTGCGCAGGCGCAGCGGATGCCGTGACTTCGCCGGTTCTGAAAACAAATTCGTCGACGCATAGGCCAGCATGGGACGGGGTGCCGAGAGGAGTGCAGCCGCCTGATTGTTGCTGAGGCCTGATTTCTTCAAATCCGGGGCTGGAGTGGCGGACTCCTGTTTGGCCGCCCAACGGTTTCCAAGCTCCCAAAACACTAGCGCGCCGAATAGGCAAAGCAGGCTAATGACCAACCAGAATCTGGGCTTCGAGGACATATACAAAACTCTATTGTTATTAATTTACTTCAGACCCACGTCACGGGTCTGGAGGCCGATCCCCATTTCGAGAGTCCATGCGGGCATTTACTCTACCATCGACTAAAACGCATCCGGCGGCAACTGTTCGAAACTCTCCACCACCGGCTTCAAAATGATGGTATTCGCCTTTCCCAGCAAACTGGTGATGGGCAGTCCGATATTCTCAAAACGAACCACCGTCTTGGTGGCGACCTCCGCCATGATCTGATAGTTCGTGCACAGTCCATAGTAGGCCTTGTCCAATGGATTGAGGATCAGAGAGTCGGCGGCCGGCTGAAGAGACTGTCCAAAGGCATAAATCACGAAACGAGGCTCATCGGTGCGAATCAGCGAAAGGATCTGTCGAGGGATACGCTCGTAAGCCTCCTCGGTGATCGCGTATTTTCGGTATCCGTCCTGTGGATCCTTGAAATTCAGAAAGGGCGACTGGGTGCTCAACTCAGGCACAGCTAGGATTTGTCCCACGCTGTTGAAAAATCCGTTGGTGAGTAGGGCGCAGGTTCGGTTGATGCCGTTGACGATGCGGAGCAGCGGAGCATTCGGATCGTTGGAGGCAGGCTGAATCACCACCAGATTATTGCTGGCGACCAGTCCGTTGTTGTACCGCGTACGCGCGCCGTTTACGTCCAGTCCGTTGGTGAAGACCACCACGCCGCTCAGGACTGCAGACCAGGCGGCGAGTCCGCTCTGATTCACGCCAATCGCGCCCCGCCGTGCACTCTCCGTGGGTGCTACGCTGAAGAGGTCAACCATGGACCAATCGTTGGTAGGATAGCTCAAGTAGGTGTTAACCGAATTTAAGCCCTTTACGTCCTTGGCCACGTGCAGCACCTCCACCCCTACCTGCGTCAGCCAGTTGACAATCGGGGCATTGGTAGCTTTGAGAAAGATCGTTTGCCAAGGCGTTCCGCGATGGATCTTCCCAATCCAGCCCACGCTCGCATAGGCAACGTTGGTCGGGAACTCCGAGAAGAGCCCATCCCGACTCGGAAAGCTCCAATGGTCCGGCACCGCAACCTGTGGATCTTTCACGGAAACATCAAAGGAATAGGCATCCTCCTCGCCCTTGGGGACCGGGCCCCAGCGTCGGTGGCTGGTGTTCACCCGACCGATATTTGAACGATCGACGGCCTTTTGCCCTTGGACAATCTTTATCCCCTGGTAATCTCCGTAGTTGGTTCCGTAGATGTAGAGTTTATCCGGCTGAAATGCAGCCAACATCTGTTCGGGAATATGATGCAGCAGCGGATCGTTCGCCTGCCACGAAGCGCTCTGATAAAAAGTCTTGTAGGCGGTGTACGGGGTCTGCTTGAAGAGATTCGTATTCGCTTTCATCCCGTAGAAAAACGATTTGAAGTTTGCCACTTCATCCTCACGAGTTTGCAGGCGGAGATAGTTCCGCCAGTCCCCTGGGGGATTCAGGCTCGCCTTGACTTGATTGGTCACCCCAACGGTCCGAGTGGAAAACTCGTTCGGACTCCCGCCCAATCGATTGGTGTTCCAGTAGTCAGAAAGCCGCCCCGTGCCACCCGCGTCGTTGGCGTCATCGCTGCCGTGAAGAAACTGGGAAATGTCGAAGAAAGTATCGATTCGACTCAAGCTCGCGGCATCGACAACCCGCTCCTTAGCCCCCCCAACCTCAACCAAAAAGTAGCGCAAGTAGTTGGTGGTGCGGAAGGTCAGGTTCGGCGACGCGAAGGTCTCCAATACATTGTAAACCGGGTCGAGGATGTTCGTCCGAATGGTTCGGCTTCTTGCCTCGTAGCTGCCTACGGGAAGGAAGTTAAAATTGGTGTTCAACGGAACTCGCAGAGCGAACGCCTGGTCTAATCCACCGCGCCATGTGCCCGCCGGGATATTGGTGATCACGTCATAGCGATTGGTGATATTGAGCAGCATTTTCTCACCGTCGATCAACGAGCCCACCATGAACCCGTGGACCTCAGCGCGGAGCGCCCGGGGATAGACGTTGGTGTAAGAATTGAGCAGCTCCACGGAGAACAGGTTCGAGACCGAGAGAAGCAGAAGCTCATTGAGCCGGTAGGGGGTCTTGCTGAGATTGTCATCGATCTTCTTTTTGGTGATAAGCAGTTTCCGACTCACATCGAAGATCGAAGTGGTCATGATCTCGTTCAGCGAGGGAAAACCCTTCCTGGCTCCGAAGATCGGAGGCACTCCGTAAACATTGTCGTTGGTCCCAATCTTTCCCGCAGCGAGGTCCTGCAAGGTGCCCCAAGGCCGCGTCAGCAGTAAGGTGCCATCGTCCTCAGCGTATCCGGCGATGGAGTAGGTGCCTGAAGGATCCTTGCGAAAATGAGGCCGGTGAATCGTCGGATAGTTGGTTCCATGCGGCTCGTAAAGATTCGCCGAAACCTGGAGCAGGCGATGGAGTGCCGGATTGTAGTAGTTGGTGGGGTAAACCTGGATGTTCGTGACAGCGAGGTATCGAATTCCAGGGAGATTTCCAGCATAGAGGTTCACGAGCGGCGGAGGGAAGATGGGCCCTGGACCTCTCACCGGATCGAAGCGGTAGGCGAAATTTTGAGACAAGATGTCCTGGGTCGCAATATCCGTGAGGCTCCCCTTGATCAGGCGGTCAGCCACTTCGTTGAAAAACTCGGTCGCAGTCCAGGGAACAAAATCCAGAGTGTTGGTACCTCCAGTATTCTTGTAGTTCAGATTGATCCGGGTGTCAGGACCGGGACCGGTGTCGGTGCCCAGCTGGGAAAGCATACGGTAGAAAGAGTAACGATTGTAGGTGCCTTTTCCAGCGGTCGCCTCCTTGAGCCGACGTACAAAATTTGTGTAGCTCGGCGAGAGCCGGGTCACCCCAGCGTCAGTGCGGAAGAGAGCATCCATCGACCCAAACCGCCGGGGATTGTCGGTCCCAGGCCAGCGCAAGGTCGCAAGGGACGAATCATTGTCCAGAGGAGGCGGGCCGAAGGCACGGGTGGCGATCTCGAGCTGAGAGTCATTCCCATAGCTGTCGATGTTATCTCCTCCAAACGCTGCCAGGGCGCGTGCCCCCGGCCCTGCCCCGAGCCAATTTCCAAGCGTGGGAAGCGGTCCATCGGCGTAGCGATAGCGAAGGATCGAACGGGCGTCATCGAACGCGCTACCCGAGGCAAAACCAGGGCCGATGCCGCTTAACAGGTTGTACTGGTAGGGGGGCACATAGCTGGGATTGGCCCAGATATTCGTGTTCAGGTCAGCGAGGAACGCTGCCAGGTTGATTTCATAGGTTCCAAAACCTTGGTTCCTCGAGTAGCCGTCTGCTCCCTTGAAATCCGGGCTTCCCACCGCGTTGTGGATGGCGTTGATGTCTAAGGTGCGACCCGCTGGCGCGACCAAAAATGCATAGCGGCCAATAAACCGATTGGTGGCGGAGTGCGGCAGTCCGGGCTGGGCGGTAACGCCGAGCCATTCTGGATCTCCGCTGTGGAAGTACTGCTCAGGGCCGCCCGGCTTATCATTTAGCACCTGCTCGTTCAGATCGAATATCGGAAAGAATCCATTGCTCTCGAATTGCGCGTTGCGGTTCAGATCCAGAAAGAAACGAAAGTCCAGTGGCGGTGCCGGACTCAGCGTGCGATTGGTGCGGATGAACACCGGGACGCGCGCGTCGTACTGCAGGTTGGTAATGTAGGAAGGCTTATAGTCGCTCGGGTCGATTGAGTTGGTGGACGTGGAGACCAGCAGATCTCCCCCCAGCCGTCGGTCCGCGGCGGTCACCAGAGCGAAGCGGACCGGATTCTTTATCGGGTCGACCGGGAAGAACACCGGACCTGCCATGCCTCCTCCCGCCATGTTGGTGCGGCTGATGATCTGAACCGCAAGTGTCGCTTTCGCTCGCTCCATCGCGGCGTTGGCCATGTATTCCGCGTCAATGATATTTTGAGCGGTGGCGACCGAGCTCCGCTCCCGTCGACTGATGGCGAGCAGGGCAAAGGTGACGACGAGAATCACGCTCAACAGAATGAGTGTGATGACAAGGGCCACCCCCCGATGGGACAAAACGCTGGAATGACGGACTCTCATGGGCCGGTAGGAATGGTTATCCGCTGACGAAACACTTGAATATTGCCTGCCCGATCCCGGAGGTAGTTCTGGATCGAGGCGAGGGTTCCATAACCCTTGATCCTGCGAAGCACATCGGAATCGAGGATACCGAACTCGACTTCAATCGTGTTCGGAAAATGGTTGGTCGTGGCGTTCGGCTGGTTGGTAAAGAAATAGCCGGAGGACCCGAACTGGGTCCACTGGGGGATCAACAGACCGTTCTGGTCGTAGACGTAAAATCGAAGATGCGCAACGCCATCCAACATTCGGGAGAACTCGTTGGTGTTGTTCTCGGCGCTGTAATTCCAGCTGAGGAATTGCTTTTGGAGGGCGGGTAACGCATCGAGCGAGGCGCGATAAGGGACCCGGCTCTCAGAACGATAGAGACTCACGATTCCTCGATCATCAAAGTCCCCCTTCCGAAAATCGTAGAAGACGGTTTTCCATCCATTGCTCTCCTTGTCTCTCACGGTGAAAAGAAAACTCTCGAGCTGATTGGTTCGGTCGGCGGAGGAGCCTGGAACGGTCTGGACCAATGCGGCTGGCCCGCGGCTCACACTGGCGAATCGAAACGCATTGCTCATGCCCTCTGGAAAGATCACCATTTCCTGCAGTTCCCGACCTAACAGATTCAGAAAGGCCCGACCATTCTCCAGCGCGTCGGTCTGTGAGCCACTCGCCTTCAGCGCTCGTTGTGTTTGGTTCAGCGTGGCGAGCAGCCCAACCACAATGACCGTGAGGAGACTCATGGCCACCATGATCTCGATCAGCGAAAAAGCATCTCGGCAACGCGCAGCAGCCGAGCTTGCGGGAATTGGGAAAAGGCGCTTGCTCATAGGTAACGCCGTGTGTCGAAGTGCCATTGCCCGATAAGATTGGTGTTGAGATAGCCACCGACGTAGGTTCGAAAGGTGATTTGGTTTTTCGGAGTGGAACCTAACGAAAACTCCTGAGGAATCGCCGGCCAGTAGATGGTGAATCGCATTTCATACAAATCCTGGTTCAAACGATTGCCCATGAGAATTCGTTGAGCATCCTCGCGAGTGTCCATCAGCCCGATGGGCCGCGTCGCCTCCTCAGGAATACTCTGCACCGGAACCACCTCGCTTTTGATGAAGTATTTGAACGCGATGCGATCGCCCGTTCCATTAGGCCCTTTTTCCGATGCGGCACCGCTAAGGGACCTCACCAAGGCCACGGTATACAGCTGATGATTCCCGGCATTGGTGTTGCCAAACAGGTTCGGTCGGCTTAGCAGATGGAAAACATTTTGGTCGCTACCAAAACCGCTGATCTTGGTTGATTTGACCGATGCACCTTGAGCTCTGACATCCCAAATGGCTTCAACGTAGGATGCCAGATCGTTGGTGCCCCGGGCTCCACGCCGGATGGCTTCCATAAAGTAATTGGCATCCTGCAAGACCACCGTTCGCTCGCGCGTGTCACGCTGCACGTTCAGCGCGGTGGGGAGCACACCCAGCACAGCCACAATCGCAAAGCCAATCACCGCCAGCGCCACCGCGATTTCCAAGAGCGTGAAGCCGCGGGAACCGCGCAAAGAATGGATGGATCTGAGATTCATGGGTTCTTGGCAATCTCACCCCCGGCTACTCGGGCGCGGCCAGTCAGGCCATCCACCACGACCCACTTGAGATAAGTGTCGCGGCTGAAGTAGTTCGCAGTGGTGTCGTAGGGCGCTTTGATCAGGATGTTCGCCGGGACTAAAGGAAAAGTGGACTGCTGGGTCCCGGCATCGATCGCGCGTTGGGGCGAGACGCTGCCAGTCACCAGAGGAATCACCGCGCGCCGGAATGGACTCGCCAGCGGGTGCCTGGCTGGGTTGGTGATGACATCGCCGTGGTCGCTCAACACCAGCGCCCCGCTGTAGTCAAAAGCAATGTAAGGAAAGCCCAGGGTAAACAGCGGCCCATCCGGCGTCGGCACGGGCACATTGAAGAGCCTGTCCATGGGGAGGAAGGCAGGGATCTTGAAGTCGTCGGAGGCGTCCCCAGACGTCGTGGGAAAACCAGTGTCAACGATCGAAAATTTATTGGTGGCGATGAACACACCCTCCGGCAGCTCTCTCCACTCAGACAGGTAGCGGAGCTCCTCTTGTCCCGGCTGTGCCCCCACCGAGCGGCGCGAAAAAAATGCGTAGCCGCGTGCCTGGCGAGTGGCGAGGAGGGATGTCTCAGCCAAGGTCAGCGACCTGGGTAGCTTCGGAAGGGCCAGCGTTTTCTCAAGCAGCGGCATGAACACGACATAGACCGTCGACCGCGTGCTGATCGCCAGCTGACGAGCGCGGTTCAGATCATCCGCCAGCTGACGATGCGCGACGTCCAGGGTGATATTCTTGGTCTTGAACGCAGGAGCAGCCAGACCGGCGATCAATGCGATCAGTCCGATGACCACCAGCATTTCGATCAGGGTGAACCCGTCACTCTGACCGGCTAGAGAACCACTCTTCGGAGGGAGAACTCGCCGCTGGGGTGAAACACTCATGGCTTCCAGCTTAGAATATTGTCCGCGTTGGCGCCTTCGTTCGCGGGCCCAGTGCTAATCAGGGCATCAGGCCCACGCGACCAAACCATCACCGTGCCTGCCAACACCATCGATCCAGCCTCCAATCCCTCACCCTCGATCAGTCCCGTCAGGCCGTTTCCCTCGACGCTCTTCTCCTTGTAGATGAAGTCCCGACAACGCCCGTTGTTGCTCAGATCCATGGAAATGACATAGGGGCTTCCCCACGGATCTCGGTAATTGCCTCTCACGTCGATTCCAGGACTTCGATCGTCGCGAGCCGGCTTCGGCCCCGTCAGAAAGTTTTGCTTTTGAGGGTTTCGAGCATGCTTGGCGGTGTAGTTTTTCCCGGCGATTTCAACATCGCGTAGAATCGCGATCACCTCCGCATTGTTCGCGACCGAGACATTCAAATCGCCCGCGACAGTCAGGTCATCACTTCCCGGCTTTACCGAGGTGGGAAATCGGCTATAGGCGGCCTCGTAGGCGTTGATGGCAGCCACCAGCTCGGCGATTTCCTTCGCTGCCACCTTCTTCTTGGCGCTGGACTTCATCTTGTTCACCGCAGGCAGGAGCATTCCCGCGAGAATCGCGATGATCGCGATGACCACCAGAAGCTCGATCAGGGTGAACCCGAACCTCCGGCGTCCTGAACTCACGCGCACCGGTCCAAGCGCGCCCCCCGCCGGCAGCACGAGAAGCGTGCGGCGGATCTTTTCGCCACAGGCTCGCCTTGAAAGAGGAACGCAGGCTTCCGGAGCAGCATGAACGAAACGCGGCTTCCATTGGCCTTCGAACCAGTCGATCTGCAGGGTGTTCGGACAACGGCGTGGTCTTGAGAGGTTGCTCATATCACTTCTTAAAATTGCCAATGATGTCGGTCTTGCCCTGATGGACCCATTCCACCCAAAGGTCGTATTTCCCCGGATTGTTCGTGGGGCTGTGGGAGTTGTAATGCCAGTAGACATGCTGAGAGTCGCTGGCATTGTCGTTTCGAATCGGAGCACTCAGCAGCTGGATGTTTGGAGGCGCTCCCGGCAGAATGGAACGTCCTTTGGCAGCCAGGTTCACATAGAAGTTCTCAGACTCCCCTTTGATACGGCCTGAATTCTGAAATCCCTGGATGCCAAAGAAGGTCTGGGCGTCCGCTACCGCCACACCCGGATTCCAGGCACCTTTTGTCGACGTGCTGTCCAAAGTCAGATAGGTATCCTTGCCGTCGAAGAGGGTCCCCACCAACTCGTAATACAGCGCGGGCCGAGTGATGTTGGCAGGATTGGACGGAGGATAACTTCCTTTCTTGGCGTAGTACTCGTTGATGGCGGTTTCGATCTCGGCCATCTGAGTCTGGAGCCGGGCTTTGTACTTGGCCGCCCCGCCTGCCGCCACCCCCGACAAAATCAAACCGGCCAGGATAGCGATGATCGCGATCACCACCAAGAGCTCGATCAGAGTGAATGCGCGCGTCCAAATTCCCCGCCTGAGTAATGCTGTTGAACCCATAAAATTCATCGATCTCGTGTCTCGCTCTCAAGACGCTCGCTGATCCATTGCTTGATCATGCTCTGGTAATTTAAGTAGCGCGACCTAGCCAGCCGTTTGAGGCGAGACAACATCCGCGGATCCATCCGAAGCGAAATAGTCACCGATTCGCTGACTTCATTGCTCGGCACGGTAGCC
>JAYTTC010000421.1:0-5495 GCA_043745255.1 Verrucomicrobiales bacterium | reverse complement strand
GTGATCTCCCAGCTCACACACGTCGCGGCAAAAGCCACGATCGTGCCCATGAGCAAGAGGCCCATGTTCAATCCATCAGCCCCCACAGAGAAGCTGAGTCCAAGCGAGGTGACCCAGGTAAACTTCTCGATGAACTGAAGGCCGCCGGCAGCATCGAAACGGAGAAACAACATCACCGCGATGACGAGGTCCGCAAGCGTGGCAGCCAGCGCAATCAACCGCGGTAGGCCGGAAATCGTCCGTGGCAGAATGACAATGGCCAGCGCCGCGAGCAGAGGAATGAGAATGAGGGCTGTGAGCATGGCGTCGTGCTAATGAGAGAGAGCGAAGTAGAGAATCGCCACTACGCCGGCCACCAGAATGAAGGCGTAGGTCTGAAGATTGCCGCTTTGCACCAGGCGTAACGTGCGGCCGACGAGTTCAACTGAGCCATGCAGACCTCGTACGAATAGCCCGGACACCACCCATCGATCAAAGCCCGCCGCGATGGAGGCCACCGAGTCGTGGGTGACGCGAATTCCTATTTCGTAAATCTCATCGAAGTAGAAGCGATCGCGCATCGCCGTCGCAAGCAAACCTAGGCGATCCGGAAGAACATCGCGTCCGCCATGTCCGTAGAGAGCCCAGGCCAAACTGAAGCCGAATCCGGTGGCGAAGAGGCCGAAGAACGCCGCTGCGGGAGAATGCTCGAAGGGAGCCACCAGCGCTGTCAGGAAAGCGGTGTCGTGGACTTCTTGTCCTCCGGGGAAACCTCGGGCGATCAAACCGTCCATTCCGATGACCCCTCCTATCACCGAAAGCCCGGCGAGAATTCGCAACGGCCAGATCATCACTCCGGGTGACTCGTGTGCATGTTCGGCATGCTCACCGCGAGCTGTTCCCAGGAAGGCGAGAAAGAGCAGGCGGAACATATAGAAGGTGGTAAGCATCGCCACGAACACAGCCAGAACGAAGAGCAGTACGCTCTTCTCCAACGCCTGCGCCAGAATCGCATCCTTGCTGTAGAATCCGCTCAACGGCCAAACGCCGCAGAGGGCAAGGGTTCCAACCAAGAAGGTCCAAAACGTAACGGGCAGCTTCTTGTAGAGTCCGCCCATGCGCCAGATGTCCTGTTCGTGATGGCAGGCGTAGATCACCGAGCCGGCTCCCAGGAAGAGCAAGGCCTTGAAAAACGCGTGCGTGGTGAGATGGAACATCGCCGCCTGCGGTCCACCCACTCCTACAGACATCACCATATAGCCGAGCTGTGAGAGCGTGGAGTAGGCGAGGATGCGTTTGATGTCATTCTGTTGGACCGCGATCAATGCCGCCAAAAGTGCGGTGAATCCACCGATCCAAGCGATGATATCCAGTGCCGACCACGCATGCAGGAAGGAAAGCGACGCAGGCCAGGCAGTTGGAACGATGAACAGAAAGTAAGTGCGACATAGCATGTAGACCCCAGCTGCCACCATAGTGGCGGCGTGGATCAGCGCGCTGACGGGCGTGGGTCCCTCCATCGCGTCAGGAAGCCAAACGTGCAGCGGGAACTGCGCGCTCTTGCCCATGGCTCCGCAGAAAATGAGCAGTCCCGCCAGCGAGGCCATCACTCCGAGCTTGCCCGGATGTGCCGTTACCTCGGTCTTAAGATAGTCGAAATCCACTGATCCGAGGGTTGCCCAAACAATCAGGATGCCGAGAATGAATCCGAAGTCGCCAAGTCGATTGGTTAGAAACGCCTTCTTGCACGCGTCGGCCGCCGAAGCTTTCTCATGCCAGAAGCCGATCAGCAGATAGCTGGAAACGCCAACCAGTTCCCAGAAGATGAACATCATCACCAGATTTCCGGCGAGCACGATTCCCAGCATCGAGAAGGTGAAGAGGCTCAGGCTCGCGAAATAGCGGCCCATGCTTCGATCCTCGGACATGTATCCGTAGGAGTAGATGTGGATCAGGCTCCCGACTCCGGTCACGACCAGGAGCATCACCTTGCTCAGTGGGTCGATCACCAGCTGAATGTTTACCGTCAGGTCGCCGACGTTGATCCAACTAAAGGGCATCGAGACCGCTCCATGGCCTGCAAGATCGGCTGTGCCGGCGAAAGCCACCAGCGTCAGGAGAAACGAAACGACAATAGCAGCGATCGAGAGCTGCGCGCTGAGCTTGCCCGCCCGCAGGGTGAAGAGCGTGATGCCCGCCGCGGCGCCGAGCGGCAGCAGCAGAATCAGCCACGCGATGTTTTCGAGCATATCCATAGGAAAATCAGAACTTGAGGGTCGCGAGATCCTCGGCATGCGCCGAAGCGCGCTTACGGTAAAGCGCGACGATGAGCGCCAACCCCACGGAGACTTCGGCAGCGGCCACTGTGATGATAAAAAACACCATGATCTGGCCACTGATGTGATCCTCCATGTGGTCTTTAAACCGGGAGAAGGAGACCAGCGCCAGGTTGGCGGCGTTGAGCATCAGCTCGAGCGACATGTAAATGACCAGGACGTTTCGGCGCATGATCACGCCGAGCAACCCCAGGCAAAAGAGGGTCGCACTCACCACGAGATAATGTTCCAATCCGACGTTCATCATATCAATTCGGTTGGATGCCTATTTTAGCTCCTTTTTACTCAGCAGAATGACTCCAACCATCGCCACTAGGAGCAGGATGGATACGATCTCAAAGGGGAGGAGGTACTGCGTGAAGAGGGCTTTGCCAAGCACGCGGGTTTCACCCTCCAGCGTCGGAGGCGGACCTTCCCCAACCCCCGAAGTCCAGACAGTGCGAATCAGGAGTGCGCCTAGAGCCCCGACAGAGCCAAGCCCGGTGACCACGCCAAAGACCTTCAATTTGCGTCGTTCCTCATCCTTTAGATTCAGCAGCATGATCACGAACAGAAACAGAACCATGACGGCTCCGGCGTAGACCAGCACCTGCACTGCCGCGAGGAAGAACGCATGCAGCAGCACAAACAGCCCGGCCAAGCTCACGATTGCCGCGACCAGAAACATCGCGCTGGTGACAGGGCTTCGGCTGAAGGGATTGGCTACCACCATCAGCCCGCAGAGAATGGAGAGCGACGCGAATAGGTAGAAAAGGAAATCGGTCATGGGTTGTGGCTTCGGTGTGGAAGCAGCGTTCCGCCCGATCAGAGCGGTTTGAAGACCTCCTGCTGCTGAGCTTCCCGCTCTTTTTGTTTCCACTTCTTGACCGGATCCATATGGACTCCGCCAAGTTCAAGAAGCTTCTCTTTGTTATAGATCATCTCCTTCCGCGTCGTCCCGGTAAGGCTGTAGTCACTCATCAAGAAGATGGCCTCCTCCGGACACACTTCCTGGCAGAAGCCACAGAAAATGCATCGAAGCATGTCGATCTCAAATTCACGGGGACGCTTCTCAACATTGCCCGTAGCGGGGTCAAGCTCCGCTCCGGGAGGGATGATCTTAATCGCTTTTGGGGGACAGACGAACTCGCATAGCTGACAAGACACGCACTTGGTGCGGTCATCCTGGTCCTTTACCAGATAGGGAGCCCCGCGATATCCTTCCGGGACCACCCATTTCTGCTCCGGATACTCCAGCGTCACAGGTCCACCACGAAACAGGGTATTAATGAAGTGACGGCCCGTGACCTTCAGTCCGCTCCAAAGTGTGGGCAGATACAACCGTTCAAACCAGGAAAGTTCGGAGCGTTTGACGATCATAGAATTTTCATTTGCTGAGCAGCAACAGCACCAGCGCGGTCGCAACTATGTTGGCGAGCGAGAGCGGGAGGAATCGTTTCCAACCCAGGTCCATGAGCTGGTCATAGCGGAAGCGCGGGAGCATCCAACGCACCCAGATGAAAATCACCATCAAGACCAATATCTTCGCCAGGAAAACTCCGATATGGATCAGACCCATCCAGGGGGCGGTCTCGGCCGCCGGGAGGTTGAGTCCAAAGAGTGGAAAGGTCCAGCCCCCGAAGAAGAGGGTGACCATCATCGCCGACGAAGTGATCATGCTGGCATACTCGCCCATGAAAAAGAGTGCGAATTTCATCGAACTGTATTCGGTGTGGTACCCCCCGATGAGCTCGGTTTCTGACTCCGGAAGATCGAAGGGAAGCCGATTCGTTTCAGCGAAGGCCGCGACAAGGAAGATGGCGAACCCGATCGGCTGCTTGAAGATGTTCCAACCCAAAAGTCCACCCGCTTGATACTCCACCACCTTGCTAAGGTTCAGATCTCCGACCAGCATGAATATCGGAATTACGCTCATCCCCATCGCGATTTCATAAGAAATCATCTGAGCGCAGGAACGAATACCCCCAAGGAAGGGGTATTTGGAGTTGGCAGCATAGCCAGCCAGAACAATGCCGTAGACTCCCAGGGAGACGATTCCGAAACTGTACAGGATACCGACGTTGAGATCGGCGATGACCATCTTTTGCCCTCCGATGTAAGAACCGAACGGGATGACTGCCAGGGTCATGAATGCGGGGACGAGTGTGAGGGCTGGGGCCAGCCAGAAATAGATTTTGCGAACGTGATCGGGAGTGAAGTCCTCCTTGAGAAACGACTTCAAACCATCTGCGAGCGGCTGCCAAATTCCGAGGCGGGTTAGAAAGGGCCCGAGAATGGGAATGCTTCCAATCAACGGGAGTGCCACCCGGTTCGGACCCACGCGATCCTGAATGAACGCCGAGATCTTCCTTTCCGCGAGAACCGAGTAGGCAATCATCGGCATGAGCACGGCCAGGGCGGCCATGATCTTGATCATCGCGAAGACTGCGTCCCGGTGGTTCAGCGCGAAATTCGTAAGTGTGTCGAGCATGCGGTGGTTAGAGAGAGAGGTTCACACCGAGATCACCAATGTTCGCCCATTCCACTCCCGCCAGCGCAGGAACCTCTTTCGCCATCTGATTGAACAAGCCTTCAATACTGACGAAGCCATTTTGACCCGTGACTTGATGCACCAGCTCGTGAAGGAACTCCCATTCAGGCCGCGCGTCACCGCGCGGTTCGACCGCCTTGGTCAGTTTTTGCAATCGCCCCTTCACGTTTATGAATGTGCCGCGCTTCTCGGCATGAGCGCAGCCAGGCAACAAGAAATGGGCGCGCCGCGTGGTCTCATTCGGAAGAATATCGCTGACGATCAAGGTCTCGAGTTTTGCGAGCAGATCCGCCTCGATCCCGTGCTGACTGACATCTTCACCAAACACCACGAGGGTCTTAATCTTGCCTTGGCGAATCCCGTCCGCGATTTTGGGGATCTGAATGCCCATTTCGGTGAACGAGATCCCGATCAAGCGAGAACCGTTGCTGTTGGGATTCTTGTCCTCGCTCACCAATAGCCGATCTCCTTCTCCAAGACGCTCAACCGAATCAGTCAGCGCACCTGACTTCGTGCCGAGCTTCTTTAGCAGGTAGAGCTCCTCGGTCGTTTGTCTCGCTGAAGCGATGATCGCAACCGATCCCGGCGCGGCGGAACTCAAGACCTGCGATACCTCCGCTAACACCGCATGCCAGGTTCTCGCTCCAGTC
>JAYTTC010000420.1:0-1511 GCA_043745255.1 Verrucomicrobiales bacterium | reverse complement strand
ATGAGGCTGGCGTACGGGCGTCCGAGGATGCGATCATCGACTTCGCAGCGACGGGAACGATCAGGGAGCGTCTGGGAAACCGTAACTCGTACGTTGTTCCCGCGAGCGATTTCACGACCGCTGATCAACGAAGAGTCTCCGTGCATGCCGGAACTGACACGCTGTTTCGCAAGCTGGCGACCGTCATGGGGCGTCCCGACCTGGCCAATGACCCTCGTTTCCAGACGCGCGCGGCCCGCACCGTACACCAGGACGATCTTTACCCGATAATTGAATCTTGGGTGGCCAGTTACTCAGCGCAGGACGTGGTCAAACTGCTCAACGATGCTGAAATTCCGGCCTCGCTGGTTATGAATGTTGCGGATATCTGCGCCGACCCGCATTACAGGGAGCGGGGGACCCTCCTCACCGTCAACGACGAAGAGCACGGGGAACTGACGATGGTCGCACCGATGCCACGGATGTCGGCCACTCCAGGAAGCGTCCGGACCCTGGGCCCTTCGCTCGGGCAGCACAATGACGAGATCTACGGGGGCATTCTCGGTCTCAGCAGCGATGAAATCCGGGGGCTTCGAGAGCGGGGTGTCATCTGAGCCTGTTCCGGGCCGCCTGGGCGAGTGCAGTCCGGCCCGTTTCGCACTTCATGTTGTCAACCGCCGTCTTCCAAAGGAGCACCAAATGGGCATCACAGATATCCGTCGTCGCGTTCCACGAGCCGTCGCAGTCGCTGCGGTCTCAGCCGTCTGCCTCGCGTTCGCGACTGTTTGTGGCGCACAATCGATCAAAACTACGGTCGGTTTCTACCCGGGAGCCCTGCTGTCGCTCCCAGCGTTCATCGCTGAGGCCCAGGGATTCTTCAAGGCCAACGGACTAGACGTAACCCTCATTTCGATCCCGAACGGTGCGGCGATGACGGCCGCCGTGGCGAGTAGCAGCATTCAATTCGGCAACAATTCCTACGACAACCTCGCCATCGCGGCCGCCAAAGGCCTTCCGGTAAAGGCCGTTATCGGCGGGACTGTAAAGGTGCCGTTCGCGCTGGTAGTTCGAGATGGCGTGCCATTGCCTCATCTGAAAGATGGATATCCGATGGTGATCGAGGATCTGATTGGAAAAAAGTGGGGTGTCATCGGTCTCGGTATTTCAGTGCACTTCATGTCGCAGACGCTGGTTACAGGGTCGGGGCACGCTGTCAAGGATGTCACCTTCATCGCGGTCGGATTGCCAAATACGGCGAGGCCGGCTCTCAAGAACAAGAGCATTGACACGTATTTCAGTCCAGAACCGCTGCCCTCAATCGCGGCTGCGAAGGGCGAAGGCACGGTTGTACTCAACCTGGTCAAGGGACAGGGACCTGCACAGTTGAAGGACCTCAACTATAACGGTTGGTGGGCCACTGACGGGACGATCAAGAACAATCCGGAAGTAGTCAAGCGCTTTGTTCGAGCTAACGAACAGGCTTTCTGCTGGTACAGCAATCCCAGGAATCTGGATGCTGTCGTGGCCATCAT
>JAYTTC010000419.1:0-5506 GCA_043745255.1 Verrucomicrobiales bacterium | reverse complement strand
ATCCTTGGCCGGATTAATTCGATCGTGACAATCCACTTGCGTTTTCTGGACAACGACGGACGCTAGATTAGTTCACATCAACAGCTAAACGACGTATTCAGTTCTTGAGCACCAAGCATTCGTATCTCGCGGTTCTGGCCCTCCTGCTGGCCGGATTCACCCTTACCACTCACGCTCAGGTCAATGGCGTTTTTCGGGAGTTGTACACCGGAATCGGAGGCAGCTCGGTCGCGGACTTGACGAGCGCCCCGTCTTTCCCGAACAACCCCACCGAAACCAACATCATCACCGATTTTTTTGAGGCGCCGACTGATTTTGCTGAGACCTACGGGCAGCGACTCCGAGCCCTAATTCTGCCGCCAACCACCGGAAACTACATCTTTTGGATCGCAAGCGATGACGGCTCCGACCTCTACCTGAGTTCGAATGAGGACCCCGCCAACAAGACGCGCATCGCGAATGTAAGTTCCTGGACTAGCTCGCGGGAATGGACCAAAGAGGCCAATCAGCAATCGGCTGCGATTCCGCTGGTGGCGGGTCGACGCTATTATATTGAAGCGCTCCAAAAAGAAGGCAACGGAGGAGACAACTTGGCAGTCCGCTGGCAACTCCCCAGCAGCGTTCTCGAGGAGCCTATTCCAGCGAATCGTCTCCTCGTCTACGGCGGCGCACCCACCAGCCCCCCCACTCTCACCCAACAACCGGTCAGCCTCTCGGTGGCGGAAGGATCGAGCGCCAACTTCAGCGTGCAGGTTAGCAACGCGGATCCACTGACCTATCAATGGCAGAAGAATACGCTGAACATTCCTGCCGCCAACGGAGCGACCTACACGCTGACCTCCGCCTCGATGAGCGACAATGGTGCGGGTTTCCGCTGCCTTCTGACCAACGCGCTCGGTACCCAGACCAGCACCGTGGCCATCCTGACCGTCACGCCGGACGCCACTCCTCCCACCCTCTCCAAAATCCTCAACGTGGGCACCAATTTGGTGGTGATCAACTTCTCGGAACCGGTGGAAGCAGCCACCGCAAATATCGCCTTGAACTACACGTTGGATCACGGGGTTAGCGTCACTTCAGCAGTTATTGCCAGCGATACGCGCACGGTCCAACTCACCACCACCCCTCTGGTCTTTGGCACCTCATACACCCTCACGATCAAAAACGTTCGAGACCGAGCGGCCACTCCCAATACCATTCTCCTCAACAGCCAGGCCACGTTTACCGCCACCGATTTCACACCCCAGGATATTGGCAGCCCAAGCCTCGGGGGGTCTTGCACTCCCGCGGCTGGGGGCACCGACGTCGCGGGAGGGGGGGCCGATATCGGCGGCACCACAGACTCGTTTCAATTTTGCTATCAGCAGCGCAGCGGCGATTTTGACCTCTCCGTCCGAGTGGAGGCATTGGAACTTGCCGATGCGGCCACCAAGGCAGGCCTGATGGCTCGCGAAACACTGGATTCGAACAGCCGCTTCGCCGCGACCCTGGCGACACCGAGTCTGGGTGGGTCTTTTTTCGAATCTCGCAGCACCCTGGCGAGTGCCGCGGTGGTGAGCGGAATGTTCCCGGCGAACTTTCCCAACCACTGGCTTCGGCTGCGTCGTGTGGGGAGCGTCTTCACCGGATACGCCAGCTTCGACGGTCAGAACTGGGTGCAACTCGGCTCGGTCACCGCTGGGCTTCCGTCCGTGCTTTACCTGGGATACGCAGTCAGCAGTCATAACAACTCCCAGACCGCCACTGCCCGATTCCGCAATTTTCAGAATGTGATCTCCGGTGCAGTCGTGCCGTTGGTCATGCCGACCGAGCCCCTTGGACCCTCGTCGCGCAAAACGGGACTCGTGATTTCGGAAATCATGTACCATCCGGCAGCGCGCGCAGATCTCAAGAACTTGGAATATGTGGAGCTCTACAATTCCAATCCCTTCTTCGAAGACCTCGGTGGATATCGCATCGCGGGCGATGCTGACTTCACGTTTCCGGCCGGAACAATTCTCCCGGGCGGCGGTTTTCTAGTGATTGCCGCAGCGCCCGGCGATGTCACCTCGATCTACGGCATAGCCAATGTGACTGGACCCTATGTCGGTACACTGAAGAATTCTGGAGTCGTGCGTTTGGTGAATGATGTCGGCGCGGTGTTCCTGGAAGTGCCGTACGAGAGCCAGCCTCCCTGGCCCCTGGGTGCCGCGGCGAGCGGTCATTCCATCGTGCTCGCCCGCCCCACCTACGGCGAAGGTCACGGCAAGGCCTGGACTATCAGCGATATCATGGGTGGATCGCCAGGAGCGGGCGAGGCGTATCATCCAAGTCCGCTTCGCAACGTGATGATCAACGAATTTCTAGCGCACACCGACGACCCGATGCTTGATTACGTGGAACTTTACAATCACAGCAACGTGGCGGTGGACCTATCAGGCTGCATCCTGACCGACGATCTCACTACCAACCGATTTACCATCCCGGCCAGCACCTCGATCCCGGCTCGAGGGTTTATTTCGTTTGATCAGAACCAACTCGGATTTTCTCTGCGCGCAGCGGATGGCGAGATCTATTTTAAGAACGCCGCCCAAACCCGCATCCTCGATGCGATCTCCTACGAAGCTCAAGAGAACAGCGTGAG
This sequence comes from Verrucomicrobiales bacterium, assembly GCA_043745255.1. Classification (GTDB taxonomy): domain Bacteria; phylum Verrucomicrobiota; class Verrucomicrobiia; order Limisphaerales; family UBA11320; genus UBA11320. Next base: position 2,883 of record JAYTTC010000419.1, on the reverse strand, counting down.
CTATGGCCGGTATCCGGACGGCTCAAGCGAGCTCTATCCGCTTACCAGTCGCACGCCCGGTGGCACCAACAGTGCGGTCCTGGTGCGCGACATCGTGATCAATGAGTTGATGTACGATCCCATCTCCGGGAACAGCGACGATTGCTATGTGGAGCTCTATAACAAGGGGCTGACTTCGGTGAATGTCGGAGCCTGGACCTTTACGTCAGGGATCAACTTCACCTTCCCTTCCAACACCCTTGTGCCGCCGAGTTCCTATCTAGTGGTAGCAAAGAACCTGACCAACCTGCTCGCACACTATGGAAATCTCACGACCAATAACACTCTGGGCGAATATAGCGGGAACCTTTCTCATGCCGGCGAACGTGTGGCGCTCGCCATGCCAGACCAGCAGATTCGCACCAATAGTCTGGGTCAGGGGGTGACCAACACCATCTATATCGTCGTGGACGAGGTCACCTACGGGACAGGCGGGCGCTGGGGACACTACGCCGGCGGCGGCGGGAGCAGCCTTGAGCTGATCGATCCGCGTAGCAATCACCGCCTCGCTCCGAACTGGGCGGACAGCGATGAGTCCTCCAAGGCTCCCTGGACCAACATCGAGACCACAGGGGTTCTGGACAATGGGGCGGGGCCGATTGATTTCGTTCAAATCGGGTTGCTACAACTCGGAGAATGTCTGGTCGACAATATCGAGCTGCTTCCCGGAGCTACCGGTGCCAACTACATCACCAATCCCAGTTTCGAGGGCGGCCTCAGTGGATGGTCCCCGCAGGGGGATCACACACGTTCAAGTCTTGAAGCGAGCGGGGGCTTTGGAGGAGGTAAGTGTCTCCACATTCGCGCCACCGATCAGATGTGGACGGGTGCAAACTCGGTGGTTGGAACCCTGGTGAACACCAGCCTTGCGGCCGGACAGACCGCAACGCTCCGATTCAAAGCACGGTGGCTCCGCGGCTGGCCGGAACCGCTCCTACGCGTTCATGGCAACTATCTGGAAACCACGGCCCGGCTCAGCATCCCCACCAATCTAGGCACTCCAGGGTTGCCCAATAGTCGTTTGGTGTCCAATGCCGGTCCGGCCATTTTTGAGGTGACCCATTCCCCCAGCGTTCCAGCCGCGAACCAGAGCGTGATCGTCACCACCCGCCTTCACGATCCGAACGGCCTTCAATCCGCCACGCTCAACTATCGCATCGATCCAGGCACCTCTTACACCGCCGTGAACTTGGTGGACAACGGTTCAGGTGGAGACGCAGTGGCCAATGATGGAATCTACAGCGCCACGATTCCGGGTCAGGCGACAGGAACCTTGGTGGCTTTTTTTCTCGCAGCGAAAGACACCGCGGCCGCAACCACCAAGTTTCCGGCCGTTCTCAGCGACGGAGGCCCGACACGCGATTGTCTGGTGTTTTTCGGAGACACGGTGCTGAGCAGCAGCTTCGGCAGCTATCGCCTCTGGCTCACCCAGGCGAACATCGATCGATGGGCGGCTCTTGGCGATCTGAGCAACGAGCTGATTGATGGCACCTGGGTGTATGGCGATCGAGTGATCTACAACATGACCGGCCACTTTGCGGGCAGCCCCTACCATCAACAGTTCGATCGCCCCAATGGCAGCGCCTGCCATTACAATCTAAGCATGCCGGAGGACGATCTTTTTCTCGGGGCCACCTCCTTCAACAAAGTCCACGCTCCCGGCAACGGGCCGTTTGACGACGATAGCATCCAGCGGGAGCAGACGGCCTATTCCGTGGCTCGAGGTTTGGGGATTCCGTGGAATTACCGCCGCTACGTGCACATGTTCGTCAACGGGGTCCGCCGAGTGAACGGAGGTGGCACAGGAATGATGGAAGACACTCAGGTGCCGAACGGCGATGTCGTGAGCGAGCGCTTTCCGAAAGATAGCAATGGGGACCTGTTCAAACTCCAACCCTGGTTCGAGTTCGATATCAACGGAGCCGGCAACAACAACTACTCGTGGGCGATGTTGAATCAATACAACACGACGGGAGGAACGAAGAAGCTCGCTCGCTATCGTTGGAACTACCAGATCCGCCGAGTTCAGGACTCCGCCAACCGCTACACCAATGTCTTCAACTTGGTGGACGCCGCGAATCTCCCCGCCAACACTCCGGCGTTTATCCAAAACCTGGACGCGCAGGCAAACATTGATCAGTGGGTACGGACCTTCGCTAGCGTGCATTCGGTGGGAGACTGGGATCATTTCGGAACGCAGAACGCCCAAAACATGTACGGTTACAAACCTGAAAACGGGCCGTGGGAGCTGCTCATTTGGGATCACAACATTGTCATCGGAAACGGCTCCTGGGGCCCAGGCGCGAATCTCTTCAGTTACACCGGAGGCGACAGCGGCATGGCGAACATTTACAGCACGCCTGTTTACATGCGTGCGATGTGGCGGGCGTACAAAGATATTTGCAACGGTCCTTTTCTCGCCTCGAAGGTCAACGCGCTCGTCGATGCCAAGTATGCCGCCTTTCTCGCCAACGGAGTCACCGTCGCATCGCCCGCAGCGATCAAGAGCTGGATCGTCAGCGCTCGCACCAGCATTCTATCGCAACTGGCCTCGGCCAATGCGAACGCGGCCTTCGGCGTCAGTGGAAGCACCACCTTCAGTACCAACCAAAACTATATCAGCCTCCGTGGCACCGCGCCGGTGGAGGTGGCCACCCTCACTCTCAATGGAATCACCTACAAGCCCACCTGGACCGACATCGCCAGTTGGAATCTGCAACTCGCCCTTGGGTCAGGACTGAACACCTTTGTGATTCAAGGATGGGATCGCCTCGGCAACGCGATCGGATCGGCTACCTCCACTCTCCACATCACCTATACTGGCTCTGCAGATCCGGTGGTGGG
>JAYTTC010000418.1:0-5508 GCA_043745255.1 Verrucomicrobiales bacterium | reverse complement strand
ATTTTCAGTTCGATCCAGTAAGAGAGAAAAAAAGCGATCGCTGGAAGGATCAGACCGATCCCAATTTTCCGAAGGGGAGTCATCTGGAAATAGTGATTCAGCGTTGGATAGAGCCAGTAGGAGAAAAGCGGGATGTACACCAGCACCAGAAGCGGGTTCACCGCGCCGACCTGTGAGGGCAACCACTCGCTTCCCAGAAAATGAAGATCCATCGCCTTGGCCTGAAAGACCCAGGCGGAATAGGCCTGATCACTCAGACACCAGAATGCCGCGACGAACAGGTAGATCACGGAAAGTCTGAGCAGAGTTTGAATGCCTTCGCGTGAGAGTGTTTCACGGATGAACGCTCTCCCCCCTGGAGGAATGTGAACGAAGCGGCGTCGTCCAATCCAGAAAACCACCGTTGCGACCAGCATCAGGATCCCGGGCACCGCGAACGCGACGTGGGGTCCGTGATTTTTGAGCAGCACCGGGATTAGAAGCGTGGAGATGAAAGAGCCGGCGTTGATGGAGAAATAGAACCAGTAAAATGCCTTCTCGAGCAGCTGGCTGTTGGCACTTCCAAACTGGTCCCCCACATGCGCCGAAACACAGGGCTTGATGCCGCCAGACCCGATGGCAATCAAGGTCAGTCCCAGCTGAAGACCCAGAGCGGTGTCATCCAGTGCGAGGGCTAGATGTCCGAAACAGTAAACGAGCGAGAGGCTCAGGATGGTGAGATACTTGCCGAGAAAAATATCCGCTAGGAGAGCCCCTGCAAGGGGGAAGAAGTAAGCAGCCGACTGGAAGGAGTGGTAGTACTGCATCGCCTGGGCATGGGTGAGAGTCGCCAGACTGCCGCTGCGGTCCCGCAGATACTCAGTCATGAAAACCACCAGAATCGCGCGCATTCCATAGAAACTGAAACGCTCGGCCGCTTCATTGCCGATGATGAACGGGATGCCCGGAGGCATGGAGGAAGTCGCGACCGGCTGGGAGGCGTATTCTGATTTAGCCATGAATCAGGACGAACGCTAGCAAGCCCTCTCGACCCGATGCCATGGTTAAGTTTCAAGGGAGCCCTGCCGTTAGAAGAAGGAGCGTGGAGGATCTCCCCGCGAAGACGTGATGATATGAAAACGCTCCCTCGCCAACTTCTCGGCATACTGCTCGGATGCGTCCTGTTCCTGGGCATTGGACTCTCCGACGCCCAAGCGGCAGCGTGGCTCACCGATCTGAGGATCGCGAAGGAGCGGGCGAGACAGGAGAAAAAAGCGATATTGCTCAACTTCACCGGCTCCGACTGGTGCGGCTGGTGCAAAAAGCTGAAGGCTGAGGTCTTCGATCAGCCCGAGTTCGAGACCTACGCCGGACAGAACCTCATCTTGGTAGAGGTCGATTTTCCGCAGGCCAAACCCATTAGCAGCGCGCAGCGGGAGGCCAACGAGGGAGTCGCCACCACCTACAAGGTGCGAGGATATCCCACGCTGATCGTTCTCAATTCCAATGGGGAGCAAATCGGGGAAACGGGCTACCATCCCGGCGGCCCGAAAACTCTCATTTCACAGCTCGGCGAGATGAACAAATCGAACCCGATCCAGACGGCACAGGCTCCACAAACCGGTGACAAAGCCACCGCCGGAAACGCACCACTCTTCCCCTGGCTGAGCGCAAATGCGCGAGCGCCAAAACCTCAGCAGTCGGAGCTCAAGCTGAAGGGGCTCGCGGGCAATCCGCGCAAGCCGCTGGCTTTGATCAACAATGAGACCTTCTCTACGGGGGAGGAATTACGAGTGACGATTGGAGACAAGTTGGTGCGCGTTCTCTGCCTCGAGATCCGCGGCAAATCAGTTCTGGTGAAGGTCGAAGGGGAGGACGAGCCCCGTGAGCTGAAGCTCAGCCGCTGATCAATCGATGAATCTGCGGGTGATATCACTGTAGGCATCCACTCGACGGTCTCTCAGGAACGGCCAGTGCGTGCGCGTCACGTCCACTTTACCCAGATCCACTGGGACGATCATCACTTCCTCACGATCCACGCTGGCCTTGGCAAGGATCTGACCTGAAGTCCCCGCAACAAAACTCTGCCCCCAGAACTCAATCCCGTCCCCGCCGATCGGGCGTTCAAGTCCGATACGATTCACCGCGGCCACAAAACAGCCGTTCGCCACTGCATGACTCCGTTGGATGACTTCCCAGGCTCCGTGCTGATTCGTCCCATGCTCTACTTTCTCGCCGGGATGCCATCCGATGGCGGTGGGATAGAAAAGAATCTCCGCTCCCTGCATAGCGGTTAGGCGCGCGCCCTCGGGATACCACTGGTCCCAACAGATGAGCACTCCCAGCTTGCCGAAGCGGGTCGGCCACACTCGGAAACCAAGATCCCCAGGGGTGAAGTAAAACTTCTCGTAGTACAACGGATCATCGGGAATGTGCATCTTCCGGTAGATGCCCATCAGGGAACCGTCGGCGTCGATGATCACGGCCGTGTTGTGGTAGAGCCCGGCAGCCCGTTTTTCAAAGAGCGATGCGATCACTACCACGCCATGCTTCCGGGCGAATTTCTGAAACTTCTCAGTGGTCGGTCCGGGAATCGACTCGGCCAGTTTAAAATAGTCGTGATTCTCGCTTTGACAAAAATACTGCGAAGGAAAGAGCTCCTGAGTGCAGATGATTTGCGCCCCCTGGCGAGCCGCCTTCTCGGCAAGTTGGAGTGTTTTGGCGACGTTTGTTTTGGGGTCCGCGACGCAGGCATGCTGCAGCAGTCCCAAATGCACCACCGAGGAGCCGGACTTCTTCATGGACTTTTCTTGGCGGCGGAACGGGCGGTGGCTCCGGTTCGACGAGTGGTCGCACTCGTGCGTGCCGATCGACTCGTTTTCTGAGTCGCGGAATCCGTCCGAATCGCCACGCGCGCGGTGTGCTCAAGCACCTTGGTTCCGCCTTTGGAAGCGATCTCCGTCGAGGAACCCTGCCGCACTCCAAACATGCTTCGCATCAGCTTGCCTAGCGTTTCGTTGGTGGGGCCATAGCCAGAATGGTAGATATAGTGCTCCAACTCATAAAGCATCTCATCCGCATCCGGATAGCGCATCGCCAGTTTACGCGCGAGAGCGCGCTGGAGGATCTGGTTCAGCTTGTCGTCAACGCGCTTGTCGAGGGTTCGAAAATCAGGCACCGGCATGGAGATGATTCGCTGCCTCGACTTGTCCGGAGTGACGTCCTTGAAGATGTTGTAGCCCAAGACGAGCGTCGACAGGACCACACCCAATGAAAAAAGATCGGAACGTTTGTCGGTGATTTGAAAATCCGCCTGCTCCGGACTCATGAAGTCCGCTTTGCCGGCCACCACCTCGCCTTCGTTGTCGGAAAGAAGACCGCGCGCTTTCGCGATGCCAAAGTCGGTGAGCTTCACGTCGCCTTCGAAGGCAACCATGATGTTCTTGAAGCTGACATCACGATGCACCAACCCGAGGGGTCTGCCGAACTTATCGGTCTTGGCGTGCGCATAGGCCAGACCGCGGGCAACCCGGCTGGCGATAAACACCGCGATCTCCATCGGGAGCACCCGACGCTTATCCTTCAACTGGGAACAGAACTGCTCCAGGTTCACCCCCCGGATCAGCTCCATGGCGATGAAGAAGCTGCCCGAGTACTCGCCAAGATGATACGTCTGAACAATGTTGGTGTGGATGAGGTCCGCCACCAACTTGGCTTCGCCAATGAAGTTCTCGATGAACTGGCCCTGAGAAGCGAAGTTCTTACGAATCACCTTGATGGCGACTCGCTTGGTGAAATCCCGAGCCCCTCGCTGTTCGGCTTCATACACGATCCCCATCCCGCCCTCGAAGATCTTGCGGACAATATCGTAGCGGATCTGATTCTCTATGGTGAATAGGACTGGCACGGGGCCGATGTTCCTGCAAGGAGCGGTCAAGTCAAGCATCGAGGACGGATCTACTTCCAGCGATCCACATTGTTTTGGTAGATCTCTTGGATGATTCGCGGGCAGTCATACTGAAGTTTCCACTCCGGATAATGCTGCTGGAAACGACGCAGATCGCTCACATACCAGATGTGATCTCCACTCCGATTTCCCTCCTGATAGGTGTAGTTAAACTTCCGGCCGCTCACCTGCTCCACCATTCGAATCCCTTCCAGCATGGAGCAATTACTGAAACGCCCGCCGCCGATGTTATAGACCTCGGCCTCGCGGGGCGCGCGAAAGAAGGCATCGAAAGCGCGAATGAGATCCGCACTGTGGATATTGTCCCGCACCTGTTTTCCCTTATACCCGAAAATCTTATATTCCCGACCGGTCATTCCGCATTTCACCAGGTAGGAAAGAAACCCATGCAACTCGGTGCCCGAGTGGCTGGGGCCGGTGAGGCATCCGCCGCGGAAACAGGCGGTGCGCATCCCAAAATAGCGGCCGTACTCCTGCACCAGGATATCTGCTGCTACCTTGGAAGCTCCAAAGAGGCTGTGCTTCGATTGATCCAGCGACATATCTTCGGGAATTCCCCCCACGTAGGCATGCTGGGGATCAATCTCCCAGCGAGTCTCCTGCTCTACCAATGGAAGGGTGTTGGGTCGATCGCCATAGACCTTGTTGGTGGACGTGAAGAGGAACACAGCGCTCGGCGCATGTTCCCGCGCGGCTTGGAGCATGTTCAGCGTGCCCGTGGCATTGACTGAAAAATCCGTGTGCGGATCCCGCGCCGCCCAATCATGAGAAGGCTGGGCTGCAGTATGAATGATGAGCGCAATCCGATTCCCGTAGTGGCCGAGAATCTTGCCGATGGCCGCCACATCGCGGATGTCCGTGTTGTGATGGGTATAGGATTTCCCGAGCTCCGACTCCAGACGGCGCCGATTCCAATCGGTCGAAGCCTCGTCGCCAAAGAAAAACTTTCTGAGATCGTTGTCGATGCCCACGATCTCCAGACCCTGGGCTGCGAAATGACGTGCCGCTTCGGATCCGATCAAGCCCGCTGACCCTGTGATAATCGCTACGCTCATGCTGTGGTGAGTGAATGGTATTGGATTCGCGAAAAGCCAACTGGCCCGCGCGCAATGCCTGGAAACAATCGCCTAAGACTCAAAAAAAGCCAGCGGAAGGTTGAGAGGAATCAGCGACGCCAGTGCGACGGCCTGCCGTGGGGAGCGAAGGTCGACGCGAGAAAAGCCGACGCAGAGAGGAAGACCCAGTTTGCTTCCTACCCCTACGATCAGAGCGCGACTATTGGGTAACATTTTGCAACCCCTGCCAGGACCCTTTTCCAAATGCCTTACCCCCTCCACTCCGCCGTTCCTACGGCGTCAATTAAGTCTGCAACAATTAAAAGTGGGTGAGAATGGAGTCTCGCAGATTGAAGAGAGGGGACGGGGATGGGCCGATACGGCCCACGCTACAGAACTGTAGCCCGTCTTCTGTAGGGTCGTCCGTATCGGACGATCCGGCGGGGATGGGCCGATACGGCCCACACTACAGAAGACAACCCACGCAACGGAGAGGACCCGAAGTTT
>JAYTTC010000417.1:0-5521 GCA_043745255.1 Verrucomicrobiales bacterium | reverse complement strand
GCGAATGGCTCGGCTGAGGAGGTTGGCCAGTAATGTCTCTGCATCGGCGAGGCGACCGTTTTGGACATACACTTCGATTCGGCGGCGTGTTCGATTTTCCTCCAAGAAGTCACCTTCGACGGGGGAATCGGTGTTGGCTCTTGCGGTGACGGCCGCCAGCCCTTCAGCAACCCATTCGGGTTTTTCTAGCAAGGATCCAAGCTGAGCTAATGTGAGGGCGTAGTCCTGCGGTTCGGTGTTGTGAAAAAAAGTTCCGCCATAGCGGCTGCGTCCGCGTGGTGATTTTAGGGGCGCACGCGCGAGCATTTTTTTCAGTTCCGCGACTCCTTCCTCGATCCGATCGGCAGCCAGCAAAGCGCGGGAGAGATTTTCGCGGATAGTTCCGCTCTTGTCTGGATCCAGCTGAGGCTTGGCCGCGGCGATCCGAGCCGCTTCAAGCATCCGATCAGCTTTTCCTGCTTTCACAGCGGCACTAAAATAGGAATCCCAATAGGGCAGTTCTGGACTTTGAGAAAGCAATTCGTGGAGAAAGCCATCCAAAGCTTCCGTATATCCCGCCCGTCCCAGAGCTGAGATCGCTGAAGTCTCTACTTGCAGAAGTTCGCTTGCACTGTCGGCAGTCCGGATGAGTTGGGTGGCTTCAGCAACGCGACCTTTGACAATCAGACCCATCAGATAGTAGGTCTTGGCGTTCTGGCGCTCATAGTCGTCGAGCCGATGACGGTTTTCCATATCGGCGAGGGCGTCGACGGCGTTGGTTGCTTTCTCCTTAGTCCCAACGGTGAATTTCTTTTCCAGCGCTTCGTAGAGTTCGATGGAATCCGGAGAGTCGACCAAATTCCATCGAGGCACCTTCATATCCGATACGGATGTCAGTGCGATCTGCTGGGCCAAAGCCAGGGTGGATTTGCCATGGATAGAGAGACTCCGCGCTTTGGAGACCACAGCACGTCGCAGGTAAGGCGTGGCTTCGGCTTCCCCAAGAATGTCGACCAGATCTGGGATTTGGATTGAGCCATAGTCCGATTCGAGTCCGCGCTCAACGACACGCAGTTCGCGTTCGATGGCGGCGAGAATGGCTTTGGGGTCTTCTGACAATGAAAGCAGCGCGGTGCCGAGAGTGCGACTGGGGGAAAGCATTTGCCCGGATTCCTCATCGCTCGCTTTGACCACCAACGCCTCAAAGTCGGAGACAAGTTTGGTTAACTCCGTTCGATTCCCCGCCAGCGCTTCTCCGAGCATCCGGAGGGCAAATTCGCGCGTGTCTTTCAGGGACTCTGGAGCCGGACGTGCCGCAATCGCTTTCAGCAAATCGTTCCAGATTCCGGGTGGAGGTAGCGCCGCAATAATCTCACCAATCTGCACGGGCGGAACTTCAGTCGTGTCCCGACTAAAATCAAAAGAGGTCGGAACGCTGGCGATGCGATCGAAGAGCTTTAGCCAACTCTGAGCTGCTTCGACCGGCGTCAGGGTCGCCGCTTGGGCGGTGAAGTTTGTCAGATCCCTTCGGAGTTTGGCCGAGTCACTGATGGGTTTGGTCGATTTCGACTCTTTCTCCGTTTCGGCTGCAGACTTGAGGACGGCGCTTGCCCCGCGCAGGGAATCCGCAGCAGAGAGCTCACCCAGATTCGTCATCACAACCAAACCGATGAGGACGGCAACAGCCAAGCATCCAGTCTGCGAAATGGCATGAATTGATTTAGCTCGGTCCTGAGTCAGGGGCGTAGTCATTTCTAGGTCTCCTTCGTTTCTTGGACCGTTTGGGCAAAACAGAATCGGGCTAACAGGCCCGCGGCCGGTCGACTGCAGATCGGCCAAGTTTACTCCGCACTCGGAGTGACATAACGTGTAGACACCCTTCTCCGCAAGATGTTCTGTTTTAGTTGCGAGAAACTCACAGACTCTAAGAACTCTGGCCGCACAGGGCCCGCGCACTACTTCGCACGGATCACGATGGCGGTCACGTCATCGAGTTGGGGTCCTTTGCCAGCAAATGACTGCACCGCCTCGTAAAGCGCCCTGACGATCAATGCAGGGCTCCGATCACTATTCTTCCGCACCACATCCAGGGCCCTTTCGATGCCAAACAAGACATCGTCTGCATCCGAAGCCTCCTCGATGCCGTCGGTAAGCAGGACAATGAGGTCGCCTGGTTCCACCGAAATCAGGGGAGACTCCACGTACTCTGTATTCGGGCGGCGCCCTAGCGGGAGGCCAGTGCGCGGAAGCGGCTGCTTTATCTTCCCCGTGGCGCTCATTAGATAGCCCGGAGGATGCCCTGCACTCACGTAGGCAAAGGATCTGGAGGTGGGATCCAATCGGAGCATAAAGAGAGTGATGAATCGGGAGGCTCCGACATCCTCCGCCAGGATGGCGTTGGCGCGGGTCAGAATTTCGCCGACGTTGTCCCGTCGCCCCGTGAGAACGCGCAGATAGGCCCGCGTCTCAGCCATGAGGAGGGCGGGTCCGATGCCGTGTCCACTCACGTCCCCGAGCACCACCCCGAGTTGGTTGTGGAGCATGGCAAGGTAGTCAAAGTAGTCACCGCCGGCGGCATCGGCGGGAAAGGAGGAGCCGGCGATTTCGAATCCCTCGAGTGCCGGGGCACCCTTTGGGAAGAGTCGTTGTTGAATCTCCCGAGCCACGCGGAACTGTTCCTGATTCTCTCGCAGCTCCGCTTCGGCTTTTTTTCGTTCCGTGATATCGCGAATGAAGCAGACGAAGCGTCGACGTCCGTCGAGCTCAAGATCGCTCATGCTGATTTCCATGGGAAACTCGTTTCCGTCTTTATGCAGCCCGAGAGTCTCCAAATTCCGCCAGCGAACCCTCATGGCTCCCGCCCGAAGAGTTTCCTCGAGCCGGGTGCGGAGCAATCCGCGCAAACGTTCCGGCTGCAACATCGCAAACGATTTCTCAACCAACTCATCCGGCGCAAAGCCAAACACCTCTTCGACCGCTGGGTTGACGAACTGCATGTGGCACTGGTCGTCCATGAGAACCACCGCATCGGGTGAGGTTTCCCAGAGCAGGCGATAGCGCTGCTCACTTTCCTGCATGTCGTGCTTCGCCTGCCTCTGTTCAGAACGGATCGAGGCCTCACGCAGCTCGCGCTCCACCGCCGGTGCCAGGCGGCTGAGGTTGCCCTTCATGAGGTAGTCGTGGGCACCCGCCTTCATGGCGGCAACCGCGATGTCCTCCCCGATCCCTCCCGAAACGATGATGAAAGGAACATCGAGCCCGCAGGCCTGAATGTGCTTGAGAGCGTCGAGCGCGTTGAAGGTGGGGAGATTGTAGTCCGCGAGGATGATGTCCCAGGTCTTGCCGGTGACCGCCTCCGCAAGGGATGAAGAGGTCTCGACCCGATGCATGAACGGGTCGTAGCCGGCGCGCCGAAGCAGGCTGATCATCACTTGCGCGTCGAACTCGGAATCCTCGACGACCAATACTCGCAGCTGTCGTTTCATCAATAGGTCACCCGATCCCGCGTTTGGATCGGGAAGAGCCGGACCCGTGCCCGCGAAACTAAACAGAACACTCTTTCCACCGCTAGCGAATTTCTCATCGTCGACCGGCCAGAGGGATCCGAGACTTTAAATTACACTTGAGGCGGCCAGCCATTTGCTTATGCTCCAAAAACCGACTGAGTCAGCCAAACGATTTGAACATGGACGTTATACTGGTGGCGAGACCGGCACATGAACTCACGTGCCCCTCGGATTCAGCTCTGGAGTTGCAGAGCGATAGCATCGACCCTGCGGTGATTTCCTGTTTGTTCAGCGTTGCCGCTTCCATCGACACACCGTCCCCCTCTTCTCTTTCTTCCCGTCTGAAACCAATCACCGTAGCCGCTTGGAGTGGCGTTTACGGAGCGTTGTGCCACTCCCGTCACAGCGACAGTTCTCCGAATTCCCTTCCCCGGGGACTCGCAAGGAAGGTCGCTTCAAGCCTCTCGCGTCTTGGGATCCCCTTTCTGGGAAAGCGGGGCAGGCCTGTCTGGTGGCGATCAGAACCCAGCAACCCCGCACAACTCGCAAGTCGTTACGAGAGCGAAGTCCGCAGGCGGCCGAGTGGCCGTCGAACGCGGTACTTCCGCCCTCAGTTGCGATCCCTACAGGTGTCATGCCGACCCCTCTGCCGACTCAACCCCAAACCGAGACCTACGAAGACAGCATGCTCACTCACCACCAGGAGCTGCTGACTCAGGTCAACACCGATAGCCCGCGCCTGCTAATCGTGGATGATGAGGATGGCCCGCGAGAATCGCTGCGCCTCGTCTTCAAGAACGACTACCAGATCTCGTCGGCCTCGAGCGCGGATGAGGCGCTGGAGATCCTCCGCACTCAAATCATCGATGTCGCCGTGCTCGACATCCGCATGCCGGGGATGACTGGACTCGAACTGCTGGAGAAAGTGCGGCAACTCGATTCCACCATTGAGGTCGTGATGCTAACGGCATTTGAGACCCCCGATTACATGCGCAAGGCTCTTCGCTTGCGCGCCTGCGACTACCTGAACAAGCCTTTTGACGTTGGAGTGATGCGGAAGGTTGTTTCCAGCGCTATGGATCGGCGAGCTGCAAGCCGTGAGGTGCAGACCAATATCCAGCGACTCGGCGAGATCCGCGAGCAGGTGCAACAGTTGAAGGTGCGAGAGGAGACGAGCCGCATGCGGGGTGAAATTTATGCGAGCATCATTCACGACATCAACGGCCCGCTCACCATCATCTCGGGGCTGGTTCAAATCATCAACCAGCGCATCAGCCATGAGGCAACGGTCCACGGCGAAGATCTCGAACTGGTGAAGGATCGAATGCGGCGAGTCACCCGGCAGGTCACGACCTGCATCGAGATTTCGCGACGCTATCTTCGGCTTCTGACTCCGAACTCCAGCGAACCCGGCAAGGTTTGGGTCAATCAGATCTTCATGGATCTGGGAGATCTGGTGCGAGCGCTGCCTGATGCCCGCGGGCATGAACTCCAAATCAAGCCTCTGCCCAACGACGTGCTGGTGTTGCTCAACGGCACCGACCTCATTCAGATGCTGCTGAACCTGACCATCAATGGGCTGCAATGCAGTCGGGAATGTCATCTGGTGGAAGTCCGAGGCCAGACTCTGCTCAAGCCTCTTGATCTCTCCCTCTTCCCAGATAGCACCAATGAACGGTTCATCAATCGGGAGGAATTCCAGAACGTCACCCCCCTCATGGCGATCTCGGTGATGGACAATGGACCCGGAATGCAGCCGAACGTGCTGGAGCGAATTTTCGAGCCCTACTTCACCAGCCAGCCCCCGGGAAAAGGAGCGGGCTTGGGATTGTGCATCGTGCGTCGCCTACTTAGGGAAAGTCGCGGAGGCCTCCATGTCCACTCCGAGCCGGGACGCGGCTCCGTGTTCACTCTCTACCTCCCCGCGCGCATCACCGGACCTGAGCCTCTGAAGGCCTGATACAGTCCCCCTCCCAGGCGGTGATTCGCGTCCATACAACCTCAGAGGCATTGGAGCCCACGCCGATGGATCTCCG
>JAYTTC010000416.1:0-5525 GCA_043745255.1 Verrucomicrobiales bacterium | reverse complement strand
TTCGTGGTCATCACCGGTGCCGACACCGCCATCCCCGAAGCTCTCCCTCTGGGAGTGACGGGCGTCGTCAGCGGTCTGTCCAATGGACTCGCCGATCTGGTCGTGAACACCTATCGGCAGGTCAAATCAGGCATGACGCGAGAAAAGATTCCCAGCGCCGCACACCTTACCCATATCTCACAACTTCTCGGCAAAATGGAATTCCCCTTCAATATCGCGGCCACCATCGCAGCCCGCGGCCTGCCCATTGGACATCCCAAGATGATCGTCAGCTCAGCCACTCAAGCACGCTTCCAGCAGCTCACCGGGGAATTCCGCCGTCTCTACCAGGAATGGAACCTGATCTAAAACCTGTGTCGACTGCGTCCTCGGGGCGCTATGCCTGGTGGGTCGTCTTCATGCTCTGGGGCGTTTGCTTCTTCAACTACGCCGACCGGCAGGCTATCAGCGCGGTTTCCAAACCGCTCCAGCAAGAGTTCGGATTCAGCGATACCGAGCTCGGATGGATCGGATCCGCGTTCATGTGGGTGTACGCGGCTGGAGCGCCCTTCGCCGGATTCATCTGCGACCGCTTTCGACGCAAGGACCTGATCCTTGGCGGATGCTTGTTTTGGAGTTTTGTCACGATCACCACCGGATGGTGCAATCGGCTCTGGCATTTCGTGGGAGTCCGGGCACTCGAGGGATTGGGCGAGACTTTCTACTTTCCCGCATCGATGGCCCTGGTCAGCGACTACCATTCCCCGCGCACGCGATCCCGGGCAATGTCCTTCCATCAATCCAGCGTTTATCTCGGAACCATCATGGGAAGCTGGCTGGGGGCCTGGTTTGCCATCCACCACGGATGGCGGATGGGGTTTTATTTCTTCGGCGGCTTCGGATTCATCCTGGGCCTGGTGCTCTATCGATTTCTGCGCGAGCCCATCCGAGGTTCCAGCGAACTCGCAGCACCGCTGGTTCAGGAAACCTGGTCGAGGGCCATTCTCACCGCAGTGAAGGATGTCTTTCGCACCCGGACCGCGCCGATGTTGATGCTGGTTTTTGCGGGAGCGAATGCGGTCGCTGGAGTCTTTCTCTTCTGGACCCCGAAATTCCTCGCCGACAAGTTTCAAATGCAACTCACCGTGGCCGGTTTCAGCGGAACCGCGTTCATCAACCTCGCCAGCGCGCTCTCGGTTCCGCTGGCTGGGATTGCCGCGGATCGGCTGGCCCAGAAACGCAAAGGAGGGCGGATCCTTATCCAGTCGCTGGGATTGATCGGGGGTGCTGGACTGATCTCCACCGTCGGGCTGACGCAGGATAAAGCGATTCTCATCGCAGCGATGATCGGCTTCGGGCTGTTCAAGGGCTTTTACGACGCGGGGATCTTCGCATCCATCTACGACGTGGTGCACCCACGGTCCCGAGCCACCGCCGCAGGCTTGATGAACACCATTGGATGGAGCGGCGGCGCGCTCGGCACTTTGGTGGCTGGCTGGTATTCGGACCACGGTGGCTACGGGAGCAAAATCGCCAACATGAGCCACTACATCGCCTGGGGCGGTGGGGTGTACGTAGTGGGAGGCGTTCTGCTGCTGTTCGTGGGGCTGAGCTGGGCGAATCGCGATGTCCGTCATAGCGGATGGGAGACCGCGACGGGCATCCATTGAGTTCGATTTCCATGAACATCCCTTTTCTTAAAGCGGAATGGAGGCATCTCGTGATGCTGAACTACGATGTGCCGAGAGAACTTCTCGAGCCCTGGATCCCTAAGGGAACCGTGCTGGACACCTACCAGGGCGATGTCTACGTGAGTCTCGTTGGGTTCTTGTTTCTCAACACCCGAGTCAAAGGGATCTCCGTCCCCTTCCATCAAAACTTCGAAGAAGTGAATCTTCGATTTTACGTTCGCCGATTCAACGGCCAGGAATGGCGTCGTGGAGTGGTCTTCATTCGGGAGATTGTTCCCAAGCTGGCCATCGCGACCACCGCTCGGGTTCTATACAACGAGCCCTATATTCATCTCCCCATGCGACACAAGATCACCACCCAGGACGGAGGGGTCCAGGCGCAATACGAGTGGAAGTTCAACGGCCGATGGAACCAAATACGTGCCTGCACCAAGGGGTCCCCTGCCCTTCTGCGTCCTGGAATGCTTGATGAATTCATCACCGAGCACTACTGGGGCTACAACCGGCAGCGCGACGGAGCAACGATGGAGTATCGCGTGGATCATCCTTCCTGGCAGATCTGGTCGGTGGGCGAGTGTGGGCTCGACTGCGATATCAAGGGGCTCTACGGGGAGGCGTTTGCAGCGCGGCTGAAGGATCCGCCCCGTTCCGCATTCATCGCGGAGGGATCCGAGGTAACCGTGCACCAAGGTTCGCGGCTCGAGTAGCCCCTCATTCCTCGCTCCCCCTTTGTGACGGACTTGCCAGCAGCCCCCTATCGCAATGATTAACGCACGCGCACTACGGAACCGTCGGTGGACACGGTGACTTCGAGTGCAGGAACTGGAAGGACGGAGCGTGTGGTCTTACCATTCGGCCAGCGGATCTCCAACACCGCCCCATCGGAAGGCGGCAACGCGATCACCTGGATCGCTCCGTTCTGTGACCAGTAACCTCCGCTGGCATGCACCTCGCGTGCGGGACCCAGTTTGCCGTCACTGCCCCATCGAATGACTGCGCCGATCGCTTCAGGGTTCGCCGAGGTTCCGATTAATCTGACCCGCAACCCGGGTTTCGCCGCCTGATTGTGGTACAGCTTACTGGGGCCGCTATTCTGCCCGACCGCCAGATCCACGCGACCATCCCCGTCATAGTCCGCCAATGCCGCACCGCGTCCCTCCCCATATACCGCGATGCCGCTTTCCGCGCCGAGCATAGAAAGAAATCCCCCGTGGCCATCGCCACGAAGAATCAGCCCGCGACCGGCGTCCAGCCTCGGCCGATCCTGAGAAAGTCCGAAATGGTTTTGGCTGAGAAACAAATCCTCATGCCCGTCACCATCCAGGTCCGCAACCGCTACCGCGAACGCAGGAGACCATTGAGCTTCGGTCGGCAGGGCATGCGCCTCAAATCGCGATCCGCGATTTAGAAATAGGGTCGACTCCAGCCAGTTCACCGAGAGGATTTGAGCTCCCGAAAGTCGGTCGCCCAAGGCTGCAGCAAGAGTCGTTTCACCGTAAGCGCGGTAGGTGGGAAACCCGTCACTGAGGAACGGAAGTGACTTGGACAATAGATCCAACATCCGCAACGGCGCATAGTCCGAGCGCTCCGCTACGAAACCAGCCTCGACAAGGTCCACACTCGAGGCCCCGGCGAGATCACCAAAGACCAACTGCAAGGGTTTGGCACGATAGGCTTCATAGGAGGTGTTGCGACCCCAGTTCGAAACGACCAAATCCAGCAGTCCGTCTTCATCGAAGTCTCCTACCGAAACGCCATTCCACCCTCCACGGTATCCGTCGAGTCCATACGCTTGGGTTACCTCGACAAATTGTCCGGCATCGTTGCGGAACACTCTCAGCGCTCCCCATTCGCAGGCGAGGACCAGATCCGGATCACCGTCATTGTCGAGATCGCTGAAAACGGCATCACTCACCAGACCCACCTTCGCGAAGACCGCAGTATTATCCCGATCGACTTCGAATCGATCCCCCACCGCGCGGAAGAGTCGAGAGCTAGCGGGCTCTGGATAGTGTCCTCCGATCACTCTCCCCCCCACGAACAGATCGAGATCTCCATCGCCATCCACATCGGCCAGAGCGAGCGGCCCAGTGCTCGAGGAAGCGCCCGGTATGAGATCCACCAGTGTTCTAGCCTTCAGATCGTATCCCTTCACCGAGGCTCCAACAGCGAGACCATCCTCGTAATTCGCGAGACCGATCAGGAGCACCGGATCTCCATTCGCTTTGTACCACAGGCGCAGAGAGGTCTGATCCCGACTGGCGTTCAGGGCAGCGCTGTAGTGGGTGAGAGACTGAACCCCTCCATCCCTATTGACTCCGAAGACTCCAGTCGTTCCCAGACGCCCGGTCCCCACGACCAGATCCGGCTGACCGCTGCCATCCAGGTCCAGCCAGGAAACGCCGGGGCCCAACTGACTCAGTCGCCAAGGAAGCATGGGTTGTTTGGAAAAATCATCGAACGGTTCATCTCGGTGAATATGGTTGAGTGCTCCGCTGACGTCCGTGAACCATGGGGTCGTTGGCACCACT
The DNA here is from genome assembly GCA_043745255.1 of Verrucomicrobiales bacterium. Taxonomy (GTDB): domain Bacteria; phylum Verrucomicrobiota; class Verrucomicrobiia; order Limisphaerales; family UBA11320; genus UBA11320. The sequence goes on along the minus strand of JAYTTC010000416.1, from coordinate 1,324 downwards.
CGATTGGGACGAGAATCCGGCGTAGCCATAGCTGGGCTCAGTGGCTCCTCAATCTCGTAGAGCGCATTCGGTTGAACACCCCCAATGCGACTAAACGTTCCGTTTCGCCAGAACACCTCGAGGGTCATGCCATTGGTGGTGGATCCCGCCGCGAAGGTCCGCATCGCATCATCGGAGGAGAGATAACGTCCGCCGCTAATGATCTCCTGGTGCTGCTGCGGTACGGCTCCTCCTAACAAGCGGATGCGCGCACCGATCCCGCGCGAGTTGGGTGAGCGCCCCAGGAGTCGGACCGCGACCCGCGGAGCCATGGCATTGTTGCGATAGAGCCCGCATCCGTCGTTGAGATTGTTCACCACCACATCGAGATCGCCATCGTTGTCGAGATCGGCAGCAGCCATTCCGTGCGAGATGCCATTCGCATGGAAACCCCAAGCCTCGCCCACTTCCTCGAAAGTCAGATCTCCGCGATTTCGAAAGGCAAGGTTCGGAGTTCGAAGCTCAGGCAGAAGACGTCTCGATTCAAGAATACCAGCCGGAGATAGTTTCTGCTCCACACGCATTCGTCCAAGCGTGTTGACCCAGTCGATATGACGGGAGTCTTGGCCGTTGCCATTGGTGATGAGCAAGTCCTCCCAGCCATCCAGATCAACATCCAAGAACATCGGACACCAAGCCCAATCTGCCGCAGCGACTCCAGCGAAGTCGGCGATCTCCGCGTAAGTGCCGTCGCCCCGATTGATCTGAAGAGTGTTCCGTGGAGCCTGCACTCGAGCCCTGAGCTCGCCAGGGAACAAAGGCGAGGGATTTCGCTCGGGGAGCTGGGTCAGCTTGCCAGAATGCAATCGAGGCAGCATGTCCAAAACGAAGAAGTCATCGAATCCGTTGTGATCCACGTCCGCAAAATCAACGCCCATCGAAAAGTGCGACGTTTTTCGTATCGCGAGCGGATCAATCGCCCGGAACTTTCCTTTGCCATCATTGATCCAGAATCGATCAGGCGTGCCGAAGTCATTGCAAACATAGAGGTCAGGAGCCCCATCCCCATTCACATCGCGAAACATCACGGACAGCTCCCAATCGTACGGCCGCGACAGCAATGGTTTTCCATCCTCATCCAGGAAACTCCCGTCGGTAAAGGAGACCTCAGCGAAGTGTCCGTTTCCCCGATTCAGGTAGAGCTCCCCCCCCTCACCCAACTCTTCGATTCCTCCTGAGGCCGTGACTCGAAATCGATTGGCAAATTCAGGATCACTCACCGAACGATGATTCACCGAGTCGATGGTTTTTCGTCCGGCGACGGTTTTAAACTCGAAGTAAGTCT
>JAYTTC010000415.1:0-1519 GCA_043745255.1 Verrucomicrobiales bacterium | reverse complement strand
AGAACTACCCGCGCCGCAGTGTCTGATTCGGCGGGTTTCCAACAGACGGTTCATCGGGTGGAGGAGGCCTGGCAAACGGAGTGGCATTCCGCCGGTGTGGTTCCCGTGGGACCCGCGTCTGATCTCACCGTGGCTCGTCGACTCGCGCTGGCGCTGACCGGAACAGTTCCCTCACTGGAGGAGATCCGAGCCCTGGAAAAGCATCACGGAAACGAGGCGGTTCAGTGGTGGCTTTCACACCTTTTCGAAGATCGCCGTTCCAGCGACTACCTAGCCGAGCGCTTTGCACGCGTGCTGGTGGGTATCGAAGACGGGCCGTTCGTCCTCTACCGGCGTCATCGGCTGGTGAGCTGGCTGAGCGACCGCATTCAAGTCAACCAACCCTACGATGCTCTGGTTCGAGAAATCATCGCCGCGCAGGGAATCTGGACCAGTCGACCCGAAGTCAATTTCGTCACCGTGACCGTCGACCCCGACAACAAGGACGAAGGGCCGGACGAGCAAAAGTTGGCCGGGCGCGTCACTCGGGCGTTTCTAGGGGTTCGGCTCGATTGTGTACAGTGCCACGATGACAAGCTTGGAGGGGCCTGGAAACAGTCCGATTTCCATCAGCTTGCCTCCTTTTTCGCGGGAACGGAACTGTCACTCGCAGGCATTCGCGACAACCCGGCACACACCTATGGCTATCGCTACCTCGGAAAAGCAGACAAACAACCCGTTCCCGCCAGGGTCCCGTTTAACGAGGAACTTCTCCCCGACAAAGGCAGCCTGAGAGAGCGCTTGGCGATTTGGGTAACGCATCCCGAGAATCGAGCCTTTGCCCGCACGCTGGTCAATCGGACGTGGGCCATCCTGTTCAATCGCCCGATGCTCAAGCCGGTGGATTCCATTCCGCTGTCGGGACCGCTACCCGCGTCGATGGAGATCTTGGTGGAGGACTTCACCGAACATCGATTCGATCTTCAACGCCTGGTTCGGATCATCGCCTCCACCCGGGTCTTCCAGATGGAGAGTCGCTCCTCCGATCTTCAGAATCCGGTGTCCTCACAACAAGAACTCCAGTTCGCCTCGTTTCCCCTCACCCGTCTTCGTCCCGAACAGGTCGCGAGCAGTCTGTTGCAAGCGGCCAGTTTGAAAACCATCGACGCTGAGTCACATGTCTTGCGTCGCATCCAGCGTTTTTTCCAGCAGAACGACTTCATCAAACGGTACGGTGACATCGGGAAGGATGAATTCGACGACTTGGGCGGCACCATTCCCCAGCGCCTGCTCTTGATGAATGGCGGCCTGGTTCATGAACGTACCCGGGAGGATCTCTTTCTGAACGCCGCCACTCGCATCGGCGCTCTGGCGCCCAACGAGGCCAGCGCCGTGGATGCAGCGTATCTGGTCACTCTGACCCGCAGGCCGACTCCGGAAGAGCGCTCCTACTTCATCACGCGATGGAAGCAAAGCCCTCGCGTTAAACGATCGGAGCAGATGGAGGATCTTTTTTGGACGTTGATCAACTCCACCGAAT
>JAYTTC010000414.1:0-1519 GCA_043745255.1 Verrucomicrobiales bacterium | reverse complement strand
GAACAATGTCATCGCCCACCCATTCCACCGTCCCCTCGAACACCGTTCCCAGGATGCTCTCCTGTCGCCAGATCTCGCCGGGCTTGAGCTTCCCGTCCGCTGCCAGGCAAGCAAGCTTCGCGCTCGTTCCCGTACCACAGGGACTACGATCATAGGCGCGTCCTGGACAGAGCACGAAATTACGGCTGTGGTGGGCGGGATCGCCGGGAGGGCCGAACAGCTCCACATGATCAATCTCCGCGCCGTCGTTGCCGGTGATGTGTTGCGCTGTGAGAGCTTGTCGGATTCGCCAAGTCAGGTCCGTAAGTCGCTCGACATTTCCCATTACCAACGTCTCCGCGTGCTGGCTTACCAGGAAGAACCAATTTCCGCCCCAGGCGATATCCCCGACCACCTCGCCATATCCGGGGACCTGCACAGCGACGTCCTTGGCCAATCGATACGACGGCACATTTCGAACCGAAACGCGGCCGTCGTCTCGCCATCGCGCCACCACCTCGCCTACAGGGGTCTCGATGCGATGATCCCCAGGTCGTATGCGACCGAGGTGAGCCAGTGTGGCCATCAACCCGATGGTGCCATGACCGCACATGCCGAGGTAGCCGATGTTGTTGAAGAAAATAACCCCCGCAGTGCAGGCCGGGTTCCGTGGCGTCGTGAGCAACGCCCCAACGATCACGTCCGAGCCGCGCGGCTCGTTGACCACCGCCGAGCGGAAGCGATCATGCTCGGAACGAAACCGCGCGACACGGTCGGCCAACGACCCAGTCCCGAGATCGGGTCCACCGTCGATCACCACTCGAGTAGGTTCGCCTCCAGTATGCGAGTCGATGATCCGAATTTTATTCATGAAGGAGGCTGATTGAGGTGGAAAGTTTTGAAATCAAGCGCGTCGCGGCGAGGGCAGCTTCGGACGGTCTTTGATTCCATCGTGGATGATCCGCAGCACACGGGCGCGTTCCTCCCCTGCCAAGATCAAGCGCGGCGAGCGCACCCACTCGCTTCCCAGACCGCATTCCTGCAGGGCCAGCTTGATGTATTGAACGAATTTGGTGTTCACATCGAGATGGAGCAGCGGCGTAAACCAGCGGTAGAGCGCGAGGGCTTCCTGCCAACGTCCGGCGCGAGTCAGTTCCCAGAGGTATTGGTTTTCCTTGGGGAAGGAGATCCCGGTACCGGCCACCCATCCATCAATCCCGAGGATCGCACTTTCAAGCACCAGATCATCCACACCGGTAAAGACGGCGTAGCGATCTCCCACCGTGTTGCGAAGATCGGTGATTCGACGAGTGTTGCCGGAGCTTTCCTTCAAGGCCACGAAGTTTGGAATTTCAGCCAACTGGGCGAAGATCTCTGGAGTAACGTCGTTAAAGTAGCTGATCGGATTGTTGTAGATCATGATCGGGAGCCGGGTCGAACGGGCCACCGTTTTGAAGAACTCGATCACCTCTCGTTCGTCACCGCGATAGAGCATGGGGGGCATCAGCATGACTCCAGCTCCCCCGAGACGTGTGACATC
>JAYTTC010000413.1:0-5536 GCA_043745255.1 Verrucomicrobiales bacterium | reverse complement strand
AGTGGTGAGGCAGCGGAAAAATCGCAACCCCGCTCCAGTTCGGGAAACGGGCAGGGCCGGGCTTAGCCGCGAAAAGGCGCAAGAGACGCAAAAAAGACAGGGGCTCTGAACTCTGCCTGCCTTGTTTCAAAGCAGGGCTGTAGTTCTGTAGCGTGGGCCGTATCGGCCCATCCCCGCCCCGATCGTCCGATACGGACGACGCTACAGAAGAGGGAAACCGTGCGAGGGCACGCCAGCTGCAGTTCTCACCCACTTTCAATCACACCCCATTGGGCGGATGAGCAAAAGCAGTGCTACCCGCAAGGGGGGCGACTACGGAGGCGGTAAACTACTCGCTTCCCTCTATCCGAATCCAAGCTCTGGACCTAAACTAAATCCGCGATGGTTCGATTCACTCTCATGTGGCGTGGTTTTTTCCTGTGGGTCCTCCTTTGGACCGCTGGGGTGCTTGGCCTGGCCGCCAGTGCTCGGGGGATCCCCTTGGAGTCGACTAAAGCTGCCCTGGCCAAGATTAGGCGTTTTGAAGTTTCGGAAGTGGTCACCGAGATGCCATCGGATCACCGCACTCTTCGCATCGCTCACGATCCGATCCTGGGCTATATGCCCGCCATGACCATGGAGTTTGAAGTTCGCGATGGACGGAAGAGCCTCGATACTCTGCATGAGGGCGATCGAATTCGATTCCGGCTGAACGCAGGGGATGAGGCGGGATGGATTGATCACATCCAACTGCTCAGAGCTGCCAGTAACAACGGGGTGGCCCTCTTAGCCTCGAACGTTACCGTCCGCGCGAAATGGACTCGCCCCTTGCGTGCGGGTGAACGCGTGCCAGAGACACGGCTCACCAATCAGCTAGGGCAGGGCATGAGCCTCCCCCAGTTTCGCGGGCAGGCGCTCGCCCTGACATTCGTTTTCACACGATGCCCTTATCCTGAGTTCTGCCCGAGGATGAACCGAACATTTTGTCAGGCCTTTGGACTGTATCTCAGCGAGGAGAGCGGGACGCTGGTGCACAATCTCGTGACAGTGGTCATCGATGCCGAGGGCCGGATACGAAAACTATTTTCGGGGAATCGTTGGAAACCAGAGGAACTGATTGATGAACTTGTTGCGGCGTCTGTCCTCCAACATCATGAAAAAATACCTTAATCGCAGAGATGCCCCGGGGCGATCCGAAGGTGGAACTCTCCGTCCAGCCGGGTGGCTGGTGATGGTTCTTTTTTTGGGGCCCCTTTCTCTTCTGTCGCTCGGCGCGCCGTCGGGTACCGAGTGGGAACTGCGCCCCTTCGGCTCTTCTTCTTTGATCTCCAACTCGGTGGCGATGACCTGGGACGACCGCGCTCGTCTGTGGGTGCTTGAGACGCAGGGGGCGGGGGAGTCGGCGCGAAGTCGGCTGCTGATTCTTTCGGACGATGGCGGAGACGGGTCCAAGATCTCCACCAAAATTTTCGCTGACGAGTTGCCACGCGCTACCGGATTCGAATGGAGTCCTCAGGGTGTGGTTCTGGGGAGCCCGCCTCAATTGCTCCTGCTCCAAGATACTAACCACGACGACCGTATCGATGAGCGCCAGTTACTGTGGCAAGGGCTCGGCTTCCCGGCCGATCGCGCCGCGTTGACGCATTTTGTATGGGGGCCGGATAATGGATTGTACTGCCTATTTCAAACGCCCAACACCGTGAAAGTTGGAGCCCGCGGTGTCTCCACCAACGAGTGGATGAGGCTCAATCCGGGAGTCCTTCGTTTTGATCTCCAAAGCCGAACGCTGGAAGCGTTTGCAGAGGGGCCGGCGAAACCCAGCGGTCTTGAGTTTGATGGCGAAGGAAATCTCTTTGTGACGTCGGCCGCGCGGGAGTCGCTCTTTCATGTGGTTGAGGGATCAACCTGTCTACCGCGCGATCACTTTCCCAGGCCAATGGACGCTTTTGCGACGCTTGTTCCGCCGATCAACGATCGAACTCTGAGTCGCTTCGGTTCCGGCGGCTTGCTCGCCGTGCCTGCGGGTGAGCTCCCCGCGCTCTTTTCCAGTCAGTTCCTCCTCGGAGGCACGAATCCAATCTCGTTTCAACCCGTCGCGATGCGCTCGCGAGGAGCGAGTTTTCGAGCAAGCGCTGGGGCAGGAGATCGATCGTTGCCCTCGTTTGGCGGCCGCAGCGATCAAGCCCTTTGGGGACCAGACGGTAATGTGTGGCTGCGCTCGTCTCACCGAATCGCCCGTCTTGGAGCACGCGCCGGTCTGGATCTCAACGCGATCAGGTCGACCGGAGTTGCCGGGTGGAGTACGGAAGAGCTGGTAGGTGGGCTGCAACGCTCCAATCGATGGTTGCGCCGGATGGCGCAGCGGGCGCTCGTGTACCGCGCTGATCCAGCCAGCATTCCGCGTCTCGTTCAGTTGCTAGAAAGCCCCTCCCCGTCCGAAGCTCGGCTGGTCTGCCTCTGGACCTTGGCGGGGATGCGCTCAGGCACCGGCGAATGGCTCAACCGCGCCGCGCAGAATACCGATCCCGTTTTGAAATCGTGGGCTCTACGTATTCTCGCGCGGCTCCTGCCGGAGTCTCCTGAGCTGCTCCGCAGTCTGTCCCGGCAAGGCGAGTCTCCGGATCCTAGAGTCCGACTGCAGGTCGCCCTCGCGGTCCGACGACTGGAAATCGGAGGCCGATTTCAGGATGGAACGGCGCGGGCAGGAGGCCCAGTCGGAGCTTATCTCTCCGTGCTCGATCCTCTGCTCAAGGCCTCTGCTGCGGAGGATGATCCCCTGGTGGGCGGAAGTCTCTGGTCGGCGGTAGAGCCCTGTTTGATTCGTGATCCTCAGGTGGTGCTGGAGTGGTTGAGGCGGTCCGGGGATCAGGCGATGTCCTTGAGCGGTGATCTGCTGAGCCGATCGATACGTCACATTTTCTGGACGCATGATCCTAAGTTGGTGGAGATGAGTCTGAGGTTTCTCCTCGAACTCGCCGACCAGTCGCCAACACTTTGCAGCCGGGGGCTGGAGGGGATGATGCTGGGGCAGAAGGGGAGCAAGATGTGGTCAGGCCACAAGGGTGTGAAGCGTCTGCTGACCCATCTGGCCGAAAGCGGAAATCAGGAACTGTCTCGTTCCGCAGAGCAGGTGGATGCCCTCTGTGGCAACCCTCGCGCTCAGGCAGTCATTCTGAGTCGGATCAACGATCCTCAACTCAGCGAAGGAGAGCGTCTGAAGTCCATTTTGTTCACCCGAGTAATGCCGAGCGATGCGGCTCGATCGGCTCTTCTCGATGTGATGAGCGCCACGAACAGCGCTGCCCTTGCCTTCCCGGCTCTCAGCGCATTGGAGGAGGTGGGACGGGCCGAATCCGCTGTGGAGCTGATGCACCGATGGAGCACTCTCTCCGACACACTGAAGCCGGCACTGATTGAATCCTTGGCATCGCGAGCGGACTGGGCTGCAGCCCTGATGAGTGGACTCGAGTCACGCAAGGTGCCCGCAACAGAGCTTTCGGAGACTGCGCTGGCATCGCTTCGAACTCATCTCAATCCCGCCTTGCAGGCGCGCTTGAAGATCGCTCTCCAGCAGCCTTTCGGGCGTTGAGAGTCGATAACAGATCCGCCTCTATTTTTTGAGGATCCGCATATCACCAGCGAAGCGCGGCCATCCGCAGGCTTTGTTCGATAGCCGATGGACGGTGGATCTTATCTATCGTTTCTAGCAGCCCGTTGGATTTAGAACATCTTTCCGCAAGGTGCCCAGCTCTGGGGGTCTCGATGGGTTCCAGGGTTTTTCGAGTGTCGGCCTGCTAGTCGAGTTGCGGCGATATTCACAGCGTCGGCATCAGAGACGCCCGCCGAGTTACTGTTGGACCCACACTCGGAAGTAACGTTCCGGCTGTGGTCCTGGGTCGATGCCGCTCACCGTTGCAATCCCTCCGGCGCTGCTCACCACTCCAAGGGAGTTCCACACGGTATCCGAGAGGGTATCGACATACTGGAGCAGATAGACGACACCGTCGACTCCCGCCCACGAGAGCCTGATCGATCCATCGCCCATCAATGTTGCGACCAGCGTTGGTGACGGGATCTGATCCGGTGCCCTCACCGTCACTTGGAAGCTTGCGTTTTGGGTCAACGGCGGCGAACCGTCGTCGGTAATTTCTAGCGTAAGGGTATGATCGCCGACTTGGTCGAAGGAGGGAGTCCAGCTGAATTCCCCGCTGTCAGGATTCATACCCGCGCCGATCGGACTCCCGTTCGGAATGCTGTAGATCAGTCGCTGGATAGGAACGTCCGAATCCGATCCGATCACCTGGAATCGCAGGGTGTGTCCTACCACCACCGCTTGATCTGGGATCACCGGCACGACGGGAAGGGTGTTGACCTCAGTGACGTTGACGCGAACCGTGGTGGCAGTGCTCAGCGCGGGGAGCCCGTTGTCCGTCACTTGAACCGTGATGACATACTCGCCTGGCCCCTGGGTCTCCTCCGGCTGCCAGGTGAAATGCCCGGTGTTCGGGTCGATAGCGGCCCCCGCGGGTGGCTTATTCACCAGGGCATAGGTCAGGCTCTGGCCAAGATTGGAGTCGCTGGCAGAGACGTTGAAAGCGAGCAGCGCACCTTCGGCAATCGCCTGATCGGCGATATTGTCCAGGCTTGGCGGGAAGTTTGCGTTGGTGATGTTGTTCTTCTTCCGCGGCGTGGGGATCGGCATGTAGACGAACGGACCCGCGCCGCCGTCAGGGAATCGGCCCAAGCTCATGTCGACGACTTGTGCCGAGAATCTGATTCCATCGAGCATTCGGTCGTCCGGAGAGAATAACCCAATTTCCTCGCCGGTTTCCGCCAGCTTGAAATTAACGTGCAGGTCCGAATTTGTCGGAGCGTTCTGCTGAGTATCGCCGTCAGCCCACACCAAGAGAAAGCCACCGGGTTGGATGACGTATCCCGCAGGGATCACGAACTGGGTCGTATTTGTCAGATTGTCCGTCAGCCGATATCCCGTGAGATCCACCGCGATGGTTCCGCCGTTGTGGAGCTCAAACCAGTCACTGAATTTTCCATCCGCCGGATCTGCGAGCGTGGTCAGGTTGGCTGCCATCACTTCGTTGATGCTGACCTTCAGATCCGGATAAACCGGATTGTTGGGCGCGCCGACGGTGGAGTAGTAGAACGATCGACGATTACGCGGTTCGCCGTCTGGGTAGCTCCCCACGCTGCGGTCCGCGGGAGGATGAGAATAGTCGATATAGTCCATCACGGCAGGGGTGCTGGGTGTGCCTTGCATGCGAACCAGGGCCACGGAGCCGAGAGACGGATTAAGGCGGAAGCTAGTATGCGGTGCCGTTGCTGTAGATTCACCCGTTTCTCCGTCCGCCCACACGGTGAGGAATTGCTTCGCGAGAAGCAGTGTTCCTGAGGGGAACTTCCATTGCGTCAAATTCGTGTTGCTGTCGGTGAGATAGAAGTCTGACAAATTGAGGGTGTTGGTCCCTGAGTTGTACAGTTCGATGAACGGATCGTGGTCTCCGGCGTTGTCCAGCGGCCCGTTTACGTTGTTCGCTAGCAC
>JAYTTC010000412.1:0-5542 GCA_043745255.1 Verrucomicrobiales bacterium | reverse complement strand
TCGTGTCCACGTTCTTCCGGGAAACTCCGTTGCCCCGCTGAGCAACTGCGAGCTCGCCCACCTCTCGCTTTCCCCTTGGCTTTAGTCGTGGATTCATGAGCTGCTTCAGGCCGGGACTGAGCGGGCGCTCCGTCTTGCGGGCGGAGGTCTACCGCAGGTTATTGGAACGAGAGAAGCCGAGGAAAAGGCCTGCGCAGGCACACCCGAGCCCGCCGATCAGCAGCCATACCGAATGGTTGGTGGGTGTTCCGGTGAAAAAGCGGGAGACATCGGAGCTGAAGGATTCTGATGCGCTGATACCAAAGACGATGAGTGCGACTCCGACGACGACCAATGCGATTCCAAATGGTTTATTCATAGGTTTTCTGATCTGCTGCGCGTGGTTGCGTGCAGGGCAGCAATACTCTCTAGCTGTAGTCGTGCCATTCTGAAGAAATGGGCAATGAAGGATGGAAATGCGCCGCTAAATGAGCGTGGAGACTCGAAATGGTCTTGGAGAAGCTGCCCTTTTGCATCGGTGCGCCATCGGCGTGTCGGTTTGACCAGCAGGTTCAAAACCATTGCACTCTGCCCGATCCGATAAGCAGTTTGCCTGATACCCACCGCGGGTTCGGTCGGTGTCCCAAGCCGCTAAGGCTCAGGAATCCCCGGATCCGACTACTGGGGCAAGTGACTGAGTTCGCGGTCTCGGGTCTGCCACCGCTAACTCGAGCCAGAAACGGCTGCCCTTTCCGAGTTCCGATTCCAGACCGACATTGCCACCCATGCGTTGAATACTTTGTCGGACGATCGTGAGTCCCATGCCTGTGCCGGCATAGAGAGGACCATTCAAACGCTCGAAGACACGGAATGCCCGATCCTGAAACTCGGGTGCGATGCCGATGCCGTTATCTTCTACCCACAACCGGATTCTGCTTTGACTCCCGCCTGCCTTCTGGGAGGCCTCTGCACGAAAACGGATATGAGGCTGCACTCCCGGAGGCATGAACTTGATCGCGTTGCTCAGGAGGTTGGCGATGCACTGTCCGAGCGTCGCTTCATGCGCTCTTACGAGAGGGAATTCTCCGATCACTTCGATCCGGGCTTTTGTCTGCTCCACTTGAGTCGCGATTTGAAAGAGCGCGGCCTCCCAGGCTTTTTGGACCGCGACGTCGTGCAACTTCAAATCAGACCGCGCTGCCCGGCCGAACGCGAGCAAGTCGAGCAGCAGTTTGTCCATAAACTCGGATGATTTCTGGATGCGCTTCAGGAGCGTCTGTCCAGTTTCGTCGAGTCTCGAGGCATGCTCCTCCAAAAGAATCTGCGAAAAGCCAATCATTCCACGAAGAGGGCTGCGAAGGTCGTGGGCAATCGAACATGAAAAAGCCTCAAGTTGCTCGTTTACCGCTCGAAGGTCCGCGGTCCGCTCAGAAACTCGCATTTCGAGGCTGTCGACGTAGCGCTGCAATTGGAGTTGTGCCAAACGCAGCTCCTCCTCCACGCGCTTCGCCCCGGTGACATCGAGGGTGAAGCAGCGGCTATGAACGAATCGACCGTCTTCGAAAAGAGCATTGGAGTTGATCAGGACATGCTTGATCGACCCATTTTTGCAGCGCAATCGCGCTGGATGCGCTCGAAGCGTGTCCCCACACGTCAAGCTCCTCAAAATTTCGGCGATCACGGGGGCGTCGACGTGAAACTCAGCAATGTGATGTCCCATGTACTCTTCACGCTGATAGCCAAGGAGGTCGAGCTCAGTCTGATTCGCCCGAAGAATGAGGCCATCGGGTCCGACCCAGTGGAGTCCGACGCTTGCATTGTCGAAGAAATCGGAGAGGTCCCGTTCACGTCGCAGAAGCGGCACTTCGTAGGCGCGCACGGATCCAGCGGCCCACCATACCAAAACGGCCATCAAGGCCAGCTCGACCACGGTTCTGAGAGCGGTGCCGAAGGCGGCATCGACAAGTCCTTGCTCTTGAATTACGACCAGGAGCCAACCGAAAAGGAGGGGAACTACGATAATGAACGGCACGGCTTTCCGGGCGAGCAAACCGGCGGCGCTACGCTCCAGCAGGGTGCGCATCGGCTCGCATTCCGGCACGCTTGCGACGATCGCAAACCCCAACGCAAAGATCATGGAGGCGGTCTGCATCGCGATTCCCGTCAGGTGAGGCAGTGCGTACATGGGGCGGGCGCCATAAAAATAACCCACTAGCGAAAGCCCGCCGATTACGATGGCGGCGACCCCCAACGCGGCTGTGACTCCACGTGCCCTGACTCGTTGTGTGAGGGAGCAAATAGCGATTCCGATGATCAGGAAAGCCGTCGAAGCCGGTAAACCAATGCGTCCTGGGGCGGATGTGGCAAGGGCACCGGGTGCCTCGTAGAATAAGAGTGTATCGATGCCGAGGTCCCGCCCTGTCAGATGCTCAAAGAGTGTGAGCCCGCCGATTAATGCAACAAAAAATCCCAAACCGAGGGCAGGTCCCCTCGCCGACTGGAAAAACTGCCGTAATAACAGGGCGGCTCCCGCCGACGCCGCGGCCAGCGCGGCATTGGTTTTCATCGAAATTCCAGTGTTCCCCCAATCGGTAAGGCGGTAGGCATTGAAGGCCCAGCCCGCCAGCGTCAACAAGCCCCCGAGCAGCGCGTAGCCGCTCGCCACCCCGACCACAAGTCGGAGCCGAGGATCGTGAATCTGCCCTGAACCGAGTCTCTCGGAGTGCATGATTTTTTTGAAATCTATAAGCCCGCGGACCATGTAAACAAGCCTCAACTCAGGACCCCTTGGAATAGATCGTTCCCGGCGACTGAACGATCGTTCGGGCATTGAGGTGTGATCTGGCTTCACGCACCCGTCCCGTTTTAAACCTGACAGCCACGATCGCACTTTTCGTGCCGAGGGCGCTCGTTTTGAGAGTAGTTAGAACTTCCCAATACCACGGGTAACTCCCAACGCGGCGCGGGGATCTGGTGTGATCCTCATTCAAGCTAAGACTGATTCGTGAAGTGTGGCGAAATTTGTTTTTTGAGAGGAGGCAGCGTGCAAGGAGTTCGATGCGCCGCCGCAAATTGCATTGCACGGGATATCGACCTGGCGGAAGGCGACAAGATCGCCGCCGACTTCAAGGGATCTCCTGCCATCAATGCCGCTTTGGTCTCTGCCGCGCAGAAAGTAGAGCACTACGAAATCGCGTCCTATGGATGCTTGCACGAGTGGGCCGGACTGCTTGGAAATGGCCAAGCGGCTGGCTTGCTGGAGGAGATTCTTGGCGAGGAAAAGGCAGCCAATGAAACCCTGAGCGACCGTGCTCGCAGCTTTCCTGCGGCGAGAGGGACGGGAGTGGGGCGGCTGCTGTGGAAAGGGATCTAGAAGACCGCGCTGCCAAGGACTTTCCGGACGCGCGGCGAGAGAGAGGCGGAGGGAAACGTGGATTAGCACCTGCGACGCTTCTTGGTGACAAACACCCACTCCCGCGTTGGGAGCCGGCCCTCCGATTCGAATCGCTCAAGCGAATTTTTGTCGGACGGCCTCCTCCCAATAGGAGTGGCTGATTTACGCGACCGCGAGCTGCGGATTGCACTCGATGATCCCCATAGCGATGGCGTAATGGGTGAGTCCTGCGGTGCCATGCACTCCCAGCTTGCTCATCAGATGTCCGCGGTGCTTCTCCACCGTCTTGATACTGATGCACAGCTCGGAAGCGGTTTGTTTGTTCAGGTTTCCCTCGGCGATGAGCCTCAACACTTCGAGCTCTCGCGAGGTCAGCTGTCCGAGTGACTTGCGATCGGCTACGTGGGCTTGAAATGAAATGTCCATTTGATTGAAAAGTTGTTTGTGTTTCGTGACAGGCAGTTCTTAAGCGAATCTCGTGCCAGCGAAATCGGCGGAGTGTGCGCGCTGTGATCCAGTAGGTTTCCAGCGGTTCGGCTCTGCCAGCGCATGCGATTAGAGTGCAGGCTGCAACGGCGCAAGATTGCAATTTGCCGGTTTCCAGGAGGCCATTTATCCTTCAGCCCTTGATTGTGAGGCTCGTGATCTTACTCCCTTGAGGATGGAGTGGGAGTCGGGGGGCTGATTAGAAGTGGGCGAGATGAATCGACGCAGGTTGGAAGCATAGGGACTGCGGCCCCGGCCGCGTGGCCTCTGTAGCGTCGTCCGTATCGGACGATTCGGAGCCGCGACGCTGGGGAGCCGGCTTCTACACCGCAGAGTCGGGCGAATCGTTTCTTGCGGATTGCGGTATCAGGGTTTTCTCGCGATACAACCCGCGCGGGAAATCCCGGAGCCCTTTGCCTGATTGACGGTGGCTTGTTCAGGGAATGAGCCGAGCGGCATCGGGTCTGCTTAAGTGAGGCAATCCACTTTTACGAGCGGTGACCGTACGAGTTGCCTGAACAAATCTTAGCAACGGTTGTCGTCGCGGAGGTTTGCTCGACAGGCGCAGATTTCAGGGTGAGCATCGGACCGGAAATCGACAAGCGTTCGATACGGACTCAGCCATCAATAACTCATATGACAAGCGAACATGGGGTCGAAACAGAAGCGGAACATTCAAGAGGGATAATTTCTGATATTCGCAAGACTCGGATTGATCCCGACTTTTGGTATCCGTTGGCGAGATCAAAGGACGTGCGCAGGGGAAAAGCCCATCCTGTCGCGTTCGCGGGCGAGCCGATCGTTTTGGTGCGCTCCAAGGAGGGCAAACTATTCGCCCTGGAGAATCGTTGCGCTCACCGCCAGGTCCCGCTTCATCTGGGGGTCGTCGAGGATGATTGTATCAAGTGCTCGTATCACGGCTGGAAATACAATCCGGTGGGCAAGTGTGTCTCGGTGCCCTATATGGCGAAATGCAGTCTAAAGCCCCAGAATGTGCGGAGCTATCCTTGCCGAGAAGCGTACGGGCTCATTTTCGTGTATCCCGGGAACATGGATAAATTCGCTGCCGTCGACTTTCCCAACATTCCGTCGGCCACGGATCCTCGCTACAAGACTCGCTATCTGGATCGCCAGGTTGACTGCCACTTCACTTTCATGCACGAGAACCTGATGGATATGAACCATCAGTTTCTCCATCGCAGTTTGATGGGCGGGATCAAAACGACGCTTCTGGACACCCGAATAGGGCCCAATTGGATTGAGGCGGACTACACGTTTTCGCGCGGGGGGGGAAAGCAGCCCCTCGGGGAGAAACTGATTCTCCGAAAGGATGCGAAGCTTGGCAAAGACAAGCCCGACTTGATGACGATTCGAACGGGCTACCCCTACCAGACCCTCACATTTCGCACGGGGGGAAGTGAGCATCCGGTCCTCGATCTCTGGAATGCTTACGTTCCAGCGGACTCCGCTCAGAGAACGAATCACACCTATGGCTTGATGATGATCAAGCGCCCGTCATTCCCAGGGCTGATCGAGCTCTTCTGGCCCTTCATCGTGTGGTTTACCAACGGGATCTTTTCGCAAGACCGGGCGATTTGCGAACTTGAGCAGGCCGCATTCGATCGGCAGGGGGGTGACGCGAACCATGAGATTTTTCCTCTAATCCGTTCCTTGCGGAAGGTG
>JAYTTC010000411.1:0-5550 GCA_043745255.1 Verrucomicrobiales bacterium | reverse complement strand
GGACGCCCTCGAAAGTCGTTGTGAGCTCAAGAGCCGCCTCGGCCGCGAAACATTGCCAGGCCCCTGCCTGCATCCAACCGACTTTGTCGGTGGCCGTGACCCCGAGGGATCACCCGCACCATAGGCCTTGACCGATACGGAAGCCTTTGGCATCACATGGGAAGATGACCGTTGTTTGAAGGGTCGATCAAGAGGGTGGAAACTGTGCGTCCTCCAGTAAGCGAGCCAACCCTAATTGAGACCGTGCATGAGATCTGTTTGCCAATTAGGCGGAGTTCTTTTACCTCTGCTCAAGGCTCCGCTGAGAAACATTCGTTGCCCGATGCTCCTAATAACGCAATACCGAGTTCCGTCTCTTTCCCGGGCTGCGGCCCGGATTGGGCTGGTCTATTTCACCAAGGCCCAGCGAAGGTTCCATCGTCGTTCCTCCGCTTCCAACGTCGCATGATTTTCCCCGCTCACAAGGATTCCGTCATCTCGGCAAGCGCCGCTTTGAATTTTCCGGCCCCGTTAGCCGGTGCATCTGCCCACGCCGATCAACGACTGGCGGAAAGGGAGGCCTTGCTGAGTCAGGCCGAGCAACTGGCAAACGTGGGGACTTGGGAATGGCACGCCGCTAGCGGAACCCTGATCTGGTCGGATCAGCTCATGACACTGGTGGGCATGAAAAGCTCCAATCCACCTACTTCCTACGAAGCCTTCATTCAGGATTTTGCGCCGCCAGACGAGCGGCGGGTCTGGCAAGAGCAGTGGGCGCTCTGCCTTCGCGATACAGAGGGAGTGACTTGGGAAGGTCGAGTCGTTCGGCCGCAAGGGGACACTCGCCGGATGCGGTGCCGACTCCAGGCGCGCCATGGTGAAGATGGGAGGCTAGTATCGGTCGTCGGAGTTATGCACGACGTCACCGCCTGGCGAGAGGCGGAGGAATCATGTCAGGCTCTGGAACAAGAGTTATCCCGGATGCAGAAGCTGGAGGTTCTGGTCACTCTTGCCGGAGGGCTCTCGCACGAGTTTAACAACATCTTGGGAGCCATCATGGGGCATGCCGAGGTGGCCAAGATGGATTTGAACGCCGGACACCCGGCCAACCTCGCCCTGGACGAGGTAGTTATAGCCAGCAAACGCGCCCGTGATCTCGTGCGGCGCATTCTGACGTTCAATCGGAGCCAGGAAAACCAGCAAACTCCGGTGGCTCTGGAGCAGTTGATACGGGAGTCTCTCAGTCTGCTCAGAGCGAGTATTCCGTCCTCGATCGAGATTGTTCGAGAAATCCAGGAGGGACTTCCACCCGTTCTAGCCGACGCTTCACAAATCCACCAAGTGCTCCTCAGCTTGGCGATCAACGCAGCTCGTTCCATGGCTGGCCAGGGCGGCGTCCTAACACTGCGCTTGGAGCGCGAGGTGCTAAAGGTTCATGATGGGAAGGATTCCGTGGGATTGGAGCCGGGAGAGTTTGTGGTGCTCGCGGTCATGGATACGGGGCCGGGAATTTCGCCCGAGGCTCTCTCAAGAATTTTCCAACCGTTCCACGAAAACCACGCACATCACGATGCGGCTGGCATCGGACTTTCTGTCGCTTATAGAATCCTGCGAAGCCACGGCGGAGGCATCGAGGGGAGGAGTGAATCCGGCAAGGGCAGTACGTTCAAAATCTATCTTCCAGCGATGGCAGGACCCCCCGTTGCAGAGCCTGCCCCAGAACAGTCTCCCCCATTCCTTTGAACAGCGGCCGCATAAGTTTCCTTCTGTAAAAAATCGCATCAACGCTAAAGCTTCCTCACCCCCTTCCGATTCTCTTAGCAGGTTGTTCGAAGGGTAGAGCGATAATCGAGCGAACGGCCTCCTCGAGCAGGGGGATCGGAACGCCGCAACTAGACCTGCGAGGAGAGACACAACAACCGGATCGGCGTCAGACGTAGGTCGCGTGGTTGTTGGTTTTGTTTTGCCGGACGCCGGCCGGGGCTAGCGCCGGGGTAAAAATGATTTTCCCCTGAAGACGACAAGGAGAGGGAAGGCCTGAGGAGGTCAAGGAGAGGGCAAATGTGGTCCGGCAACCATCGCGATGATGGCTGCCGGGCCCATCCTTTTATTTCGCTTTCTTATCGGTCAACAACGTCCGATCAAAAACATCCGCATTACGGATTTCATCCTGCGCTAGGAGAAATTTTCGACGTCCTCCCGCAGCCGTTCCTCGAGGGCGAGAAACGCCGGCTCCCACTTCTCGAGTGTGTAATCTTTCTCCAGAATCTCTTTCACTCGTGCGAGATACAATTTCCTAAAAGTCGGGTTGGCGAGCAAGGGACGGGAAAACCAACCGCCCATTCGCCACCAGACATGCCCAACGCCGAATTTATAGAGATTGCCATCATCCCTGAGCTTGTTCTCTCGAAGGAAAGCCTTATTCGGTTGCTCACAGAGCAGATAGTATCCAAGCGGCTCATCGTCAACCGTGAGTCGGATAAAATCGGTCCGACAGGCTGAATTTCCGACTCGTCGATACAGCTCAAACGCCATCGGCTCCGCCAGGACGAACCGTTCCATTTGTTCGAAGATCAAATTGAGAGTGCTCATGCCGTTGAGCAGGCGATCTTTTTACAAATGCACTTTAAAGCCCGCGCTTCGCTCATTCACACTGACAAAGTCGAAGAGCTGAAGGGCTCCTGATTCCGGCTCCACATAAACGAAGGCGGAAGTCCCCTGCACGGGCGTGCCGGGAACGGACATGACTCGACGCCTCGAGGCGGAACTCTCCTGCAGTTTTGCGACAGCTGCCGAGCCGAGCACCGAGGCCGTCTGAACCAGCAGCAAAGCCAGGGAAAGCCACAACAACCTATTCCAATTTCTGTTTATTTTCATCGAGGTAGCTCGAGTCATGCGCGTGCAAGAGCCGCAAAAAAGACGGAGCCGCTTGGGAGAGACCTCATCCTCGAAAACAGAACTCAAACCAGATCAGCCTTTTTTTATTCGCACTCCGTGTGCCCCCTATGAAGTGCCCTGCTTCTGTAGCGTCGTCCGTATCGGACGATCCGGACGGGGATGGGCCGATACGGCCCACACTACAGAAGACAACCAACGCAACGGAGAGGGCCCGAAGTCTCGACAACACTATCAAGGACAGGAATATTCGGTCGGCAGAACCGGCCCAGGCCCATATTTCTGTCTTTAATCCTCATCCCCTCCCCCTTCATGTCAGCCAGTTGCAGTTCTGTAGTGTGGGCCGTATCGGCCCATCCCCGCCCCATCTCTCCGAATCTGCGAGAATCCATTCTCACCCGCTCTTAATCACACCCTGAGAAACGCTGTCCCGTCGCCGATCCGGTCCGCTCCGCTCCCATTAGCTGGCCCCAAGGAGGAGATGATCGTCGAAACGAATTTCAGAACTCCCTCCTTGCCATGCGATGGTGCCTTCGTAAGTTTGACTCCGATTTTGACATGAAGCTGACATCTACCCCCAACGACTCCGCTGCCTCAAATCCCTTCGCCTGGTCCGACCGGTTCGTCCACCGGCACATCGGCCCTCGCTCGGAGGAGGTCGCCGCGATGTTGAAAACGTGCGGCCACAAGACGCTAGACTCGCTCATCGACACCGCCGTGCCAAACCAGATCCGGCTGTCGAAGCCCCTGAACCTGCCCGGCTCGCGCAGCGAGCATGGGCTATTAGCCGAACTGAAGGGCATCGCCACTCAGAACCAGATCTTTCGATCTTTCATCGGATTGGGATACCACGATTGCATCACACCTCCCGTGATTCAGAGGAACATCCTCGAGAATCCCGGTTGGTACACCCAATACACGCCCTATCAGGCCGAGATCGCTCAGGGTCGCCTGGAGGCGTTGCTGAATTTTCAGACGATGATCCTCGACCTCACTGGACTGGAAATCGCCAACGCGTCGCTTCTGGACGAAGGCACCGCCGCCGCCGAGGCCATCGCCATGTGCCAAGGCATCAAGGGAGTCGCGGACAACCAAGCCATTTTCATTTCCGAAGCCTGCCATCCCCAGACCATCGAAGTCGTGCGCACTCGGGCCGAAGTGCTGGGCGTGCAGGTGATCCTCGGCTCGCATCATACCTTTGACTTTTCCACTCGAGTCTTCGCCGTCCTGCTCCAGTATCCGGCCACCGACGGAACCCTTTACGACTACACCGCGCTGGCCGAGCGGGCTCATGCCCATGGA
This sequence comes from Verrucomicrobiales bacterium, assembly GCA_043745255.1. Lineage (GTDB taxonomy): Bacteria > Verrucomicrobiota > Verrucomicrobiia > Limisphaerales > UBA11320 > UBA11320. The sequence continues at coordinate 1,374 of JAYTTC010000411.1, read as the reverse complement.
GCGCTCGTGATTGTGGCTGCCGATCCGCTAAGCCTGACGCTACTGAAGCCGCCCGGGGAGTTCGGTGCGGATGTCGCCATCGGAAGCACTCAGCGCTTCGGCGTCCCCCTCGGATACGGAGGGCCTCATGCGGGTTACTTCGCCACACGCGACGCCTTCAAGCGTCACATGCCGGGCCGACTCGTCGGAGTGTCCAAGGACGCCCGCGGCAAGCCCGCCCTGCGGCTGACCCTCCAAACTCGTGAGCAGCACATTCGTCGAGAGAAAGCCACGAGCAACATCTGTACGGCTCAGGTGCTTCTCGCGGTGATCGCATCGATGTATGCGGTCTATCACGGCCGCTCAGGGCTCACTCAAATCGCCGAGAGGATCCATCATATGACTTCCGCCCTGGCCGCAGGGCTGCAGCGTCTCGGGCATGAGGTGAGTAACGAGACCCACTTCGATACGCTTCGCATTCGGGTTCAGGGTCGCACTTCGAAGGATTTAATCCAGGCGATGGAGGCGCACCGGATCAACCTGCGCGTGTTTGATGCCCAGAGCGTCGGAATCTCCCTGGATGAGTCGACTTCGGTGGAGGATCTGGAATCTCTGCTTCGCATCTTTAACCTTGGAAGGACATTGCCCTTCGCCCTGTCAGACCTTGCCGCTCTCCCCTCAAACTCCTGGCCCGCCGTCCTGACACGCGTCACGCCCTTTCTCACGCATCCGGTCTTCAATCGATACCATTCCGAGACAGAGATGCTGCGTTATATCCGGCGGCTGGAGTCCCGCGATCTTTCTCTGACCACCTCCATGATTCCCCTGGGCTCGTGCACCATGAAGCTCAACGCCACGTGCGAAATGCTGCCGGTGACCTGGCCGGAGTTCGGCAAGCTTCACCCGTTCGCCCCCACGCATCAGGCCGCCGGATACCAGCAACTCTTTCAGCAGCTCGAGACCTGGCTTTCCGAGATCACGGGCTTCGCTGCAACCTCCTTGCAACCGAATGCAGGATCCCAAGGGGAGTACGCCGGGTTGCTGGTCATCAGAAGTTACCATCAAGCTCGGCGCGATCCTCACCGGACGATCTGCCTCATTCCCACCTCCGCGCACGGAACCAATCCGGCGAGCGCGGTGATGGCGGGAATGCAAGTGGTGGCGGTGGGTTGTGATTCCCAAGGGAATATCGACGTCGCGGATCTCAAAGCCAAGGCGGTGGCGAATGCCGCGAACCTGGCGGCTCTCATGATCACCTATCCGTCCACCCACGGGGTGTTCGAAGCCAGCATTCGAGAAATCTGCCAAGTGATTCATCAGCATGGCGGGCAGGTTTACATGGACGGAGCGAACATGAATGCACAGGTTGGACTCTGTCGGCCGGGGGACATCGGC
>JAYTTC010000410.1:0-5551 GCA_043745255.1 Verrucomicrobiales bacterium | reverse complement strand
GCTTCTGTAGCGTCGTCCGTATCGGACGATCCGGCGGGGATGGGCCGATACGGCCCACACTACAGAAGACAACCCACGCAACGGAGAGGACCCGAAGTGCCGACAACAATATCGAGGACAGAAATATCCGGTCGGCTGAATGGGTCCGGGCCCGAATCGTCCGATACGGATGACCCTACAGAAGACGGGCTACAGTTCTGTAGCGTGGGCCGTATCGGCCCATCCCCGCCCCATCTCTTCAATCTGCGAGACTCCATTCTCACCCACTTTTAATTGTTGCGGACTTAATTGACGCCGTAGGAACGGCGGAGTTGAGGGGGGAAGGAATTTGGAAAAGGGTCCTGGCAGGGATCGCAAAACGTTACCAAATAGTCGTGCTCCGATCGTAGGGGTATGAAGCAAACGGGGTCTTCCTCTCTGCGTCGGCTTTTCTCGCGTCGACCTTCGCTCCCCACGGCAGGCCGCCGCACTGGCGTCGTGAGGTGACGACGCCAGTGGGCGCTGAGGAGTCGCGCTTCGGCTCTTTCGCTTTTGCATTTTCTCCGCTACAAGCACAGGAACGACATGCCGGACGTGGAACTAACGGAGGCTTTCCTGGCGAAGATCGCCGGATGGGAGGCAGTGAAGTTGGCGCGAGCGCTGCTGAATGGAGGGCGGGTGCTCAGCTCCAACTGGACTCCCCCTCTCCTGAAGGGCGTGGTGCAAGAGGGGTCCAGTTCCTATCGAGCGGGGCTGGTGATCAAGGATTCGATCAACATCGAGAATCTGTGCACTTGTCGACAATCTCGGGAATGGGGGACGATCTGCGCGCATGTTGTGGCGGTCGGACTGCATCACCTGAATCGAGGGATGGCAGCGCAAACGGCGATTGAACCGCAGTCCACCATCCGACCCAAGCCAGCGCCGAACGTTCCGAAGAAGTCTCCTGCACTCCGGATCGTTTCTGAAGCAGAGGGCGGCAGCCTGCTGGAACTCTTCCTGATCCTCCCCCCTAATCTCGACCAGGCTCTCGCACGCGGGCGCGTGATGCTCTGTCTCGAAGCGCGGACGATCGCGGGACGGTGTCCTCTCAACGCGATTGCCACCGCGCGACCCTATGCTCCGTCCCCCCAGGACCGACTTTTGTTGGAGCGAATCCAATCTCTCGCCGACGGTGAACTTCCTGCCTTGCTTCAGCTGGGGAACGACCAATGGGCGTCCTTGCTGACGCTACTCATCGGGCACCCGAGAGTCACTCTCGGGAAAAGCAACGAGGTGGAGATCAGCCAGGAGCCCTGGCCTCTTGCTTTGGTGGCGCGGTTGGAGGTGGACGGTCAGTTGACGCTCTCGCGAAACGACAAGGGACCCCTGCCACCCGTGCTGAGTGCTGAAGGGGGCGCAAGCTGGGTATTCATCCGGCAGCGTTTCGCGCCCCTTCGCTTGGGACGCGAGTGGCTGGGAGTGCTTCGCGCTCCGGTTTCCATCCCAAGGGCGCAGGTGCCGATGTTCCTGAGCCGAGATTGGCCTGCGTTACAGCAACTGGGGGCGTTAGCGGAGAATTTTCGGATTGAGGAGTTTTCACTGGAACCGATGGCACCCCGCTTCGTGCTAAATCTGGCCGGTGGACTCGCTCAGCTTCAGGCTCAGCTTCAGGCCGTCTACGGAACGCGCGTTATTTCGTTAGGGATTCGGAGCATCGACCCGGATGCCTGGATGCCCGATCCCGCCGATGTGCGTCGATACTGGACCCGTAATCCTTCGGAGGAGCAGAGGGCCGTGGCACGGCTGCTTAAGAACGGTTTCTCCGGACCGGACGATCAGGGTCGATACCAACTGCTGGGTCAAACTGGAGTTCTGAATTTTTTCGCTCGTGAGTATCCGCGCTTGCAGCGGGAGTGGCAGGTCACCTTGGAAGAACGGCTGGAGCGGAGTTGCGCTAACAATCTTGAACGCGTGGAACCTCAGTTTGCCGTGACTCCTTCGGGGGTGCAGTGGTTCGATTTCTCGGTGAGCTATCGCGTTGGAAATGGCGAGTCACTTTCTCCTGCCGAAGTGCAGCGATTGCTGCTGTCCGGTCAGAATCACACTCGACTTCAGAGCGGTAAGTTCGCCGTGTTTGATGCGGAAGCACTGGAGGAATTCCAGGAGACACTCCGCGACTGTAGCCCGCAGCAGCAGGGGCAGTCTTATCGCGTGGCTGCGAACCAGGCTGGATTTCTCGAATCCACCGTCCGCCAGCAGGGCTGGCAGCTGCAAGCTCCGGTGGCATGGCAGGAAAAAGTGCGCATGCAATCAGGGGAATCCCTTCCTGAGTGCCCGGATCTGGGGAGTCTGGAGTCTGTGCTTCGGCCCTATCAAAAGCAGGGCGTGGCGTGGTTTGGGTTTTTGCGCCAGAACGAGTTTGGCGGCATTCTTGCCGACGAGATGGGCCTGGGAAAAACCCTGCAAACGCTCGCATTTTTCCAGTCTCTCAAGGCGCGAGAGGGCCGCACCCTACCTCACTTGATCATCTGTCCAACCAGCTTGGTTTTTAACTGGCTCAACGAGGCGCAAAAATTCACGCCCCAACTTAAAGTGGTCGATATTCATGGTGCTGCGCGAGCGAAGCGATTTGCCGAGATCCAAGACGCCGACCTGGTTGTGACAAGCTATGCCCTCATCCGCCGCGATGCGGATCGGTACCGCGATTTGGAGTTCGATACCGTGGTATTGGACGAAGCGCAGCATATCAAGAATCGGCAGACACAGAACGCACAGGCTGTGAAAGCGGTCAGGGGGCGGCATCGCTTGGTGCTCACGGGGACTCCGCTGGAGAACTCGGTATTTGATTTGTGGTCGATCTTCGACTTTCTCATGCCGTCTTACCTCGGCACTGCGGCAGACTTCCGCGAGCGCTATGAGCTTCCGATCAGCAAGGCGAAGGACTCGGGCGCGACCAAACGTCTCTCCCGTCGGCTCCGGCCCTTTCTCCTGCGACGCTTGAAACGGGATGTAGCGGCGGATCTCCCGGCTCGTCTGGAACAGATTTCCTTCTGTGAGCTAAGCGATCCTCAGCGGGCCCTTTACCAGCAGGTGCTCGAGGCGGGTCGACGCGAGATCCTCAATACCGCGGGAGAGCAGGGACAGACTAAGGGTCGGATGGTGGTTCTTACCACGCTGCTCCGGTTGCGACAGATCTGTTGCGATCCTCGGTTGCTCCCGATCGAGGCGGGCGATACACCCCGGCCCTCGGGGAAGGTTGAGTTGTTCGCCGAACTGTTGGAGGAAGTCTTGGACGGCGGGCATCGTGTTCTTGTTTTTAGTCAGTTCACCGCGATGCTTAGCCTCTTGCGCGAGGCCTTGGAGAAACAGGGGGTGGAGTATGTTTATCTGGACGGTTCCACCACCCATCGAGGCGACGTGGTGAGACAGTTTCAGGACGGGCAGGCACCCGTGTTTCTCATCAGTCTGAAGGCGGGCGGCGTGGGACTGAACCTGACCGCAGCCGACACGGTGATTCATTTTGATCCTTGGTGGAATCCTGCGGTGGAGGATCAAGCCACCGATCGCGCCCATCGAATCGGGCAGTCCCGCGTGGTCACGAGCTACAAACTGATCGCTCGCGACACGGTGGAGGAGAAGATTCTTACCCTCCAGCAACGCAAGCGCGAGCTTACCTCCCAGACCCTCGGTGGAGAGGAGAGCTTCGCCGAGTCTCTCACTTGGGAGGAGATCCAGGATCTGCTGGCTTGATGTTTCACTCAGGCTCGACACCGCGCGAGCCTCTTGGTCATTGTCGGCCCATCTCTTATCTATGCGAACACTCCTGATCGGCATCGACAGTGGAACTCAATCGACGAAGGCATTGGTCGTGGACGCGGCGACCGGGGCCGTCGTGGGCTCCGGAAGTCAGGCGCATGACCTGATTCCCAACCTGCCTCCTGGTGCGAAGGAGCAGCACCCGGAGAGCTGGCGTGTCGCGACGTCGAAAGCCATCCGACAGGCACTGAGGCAGGCCAAGGCAAGCGCGTCCGAAGTTCGGGCGATTGGTGTCAGCGGGCAGCAGCACGGGTTCGTGCCGCTCGACAAGAAGGGTGAGGTAATCCGCCCCGCGAAGCTATGGTGTGACACCAGCACTGCGGCGGAATGCGATGAAATCACAGTTAAGATGGGCGGGCTGAAGAAAACCATCGGAGCTCTTGGAAATGCGGTTCTACCTGGCTTCACCGCTGGAAAGATCTTGTGGCTTAAGAAACACGAGCCCAGGAATTTTGCCCGGCTGGCGACGGTGCTTCTCCCTCACGACTATCTCAATTTCTGGCTCACGGGCGAACGCGTGATGGAATACGGGGACGCGAGCGGCACGGCTCTTCTCGATGTTCGCAAACGTAAGTGGAGTAACTCCGCGCTCAACGCGATCGATCCCGATTTGGCAGATAAGCTGCCCTTGCTCATTCCAAGCGACCAGCCTGCAGGACTGCTCCAACCCGCAACCGCCAAGGCACTCGGCTTGAACTCGGGCGTGCTGGTGAGCGCGGGAGGTGGCGACAATATGATGGGAGCGATAGGAACTGGAAACACTCGCGCCGGGTTCATCACCGCCAGCTTCGGCACCAGCGGGACCCTCTATGCCTGCGCGGAGGAACCGGTGGTGGATCCGCAAGGGGAGATTGCCGCGTTCTGTGATTCCACCAATCGTTGGCTTCCCTTGCTTTGCACGATGAATGTGACGGTGGCGACCGAGATGGTACGACGCGACTTTAAATGGACCCACGAACGGTACGCCGCCGAGGTCATGAAGGTCGCTCCGGGATCGGAAGGGTTGATGTTGTTGCCCTATCTGGAGGGAGAACGGACCCCGAACGTGCCCAATGGGACGGGGGTCTATTTCGGCGTAACGTCTCGGACGTTCACGGCAGGACATTTCGCCCGGGCCGCGATGGAAGGTGTGACCTTGGGAATGAACTATGGATTGCGGCGGTTGGCAGGGCTCGGAGTGAAACCGAAGCAGATCCGCGCGACCGGAGGTGGCGCGAAGTCCGCAGTGTGGCGGCAGATCATGGCCGATGTTTTTAATGCGGAAGTTGTGACGTTGCAGGTGAGTGAGGGCGCGGCCTATGGCGCGGCCTTGCAGGCTCTGTGGTCATGGCGTCTCAGTGTGGGGGAGAAGATTGGAATTGCGGAGATCACCGATCGCTTCGTGAAAGTCAATCGATCGGAGACTACCCGACCCAAAACCGCTTCCGCCACTGCGTATCGCGAGCTCCAGGCTCTTCAGGACGAACTCTCTCTCTCCTTACGCTCCAGCTTCGATCGTCATCGAAAGTACGTTGCGAACCTTTGAGGATCGACCGATTGGCGAGCCGCACCAGTGCATTTCTGCGATCCGCGGTAAAACTCCGCTCTGGATCGGAAAAGGGCAGGGCCGGGTTTGCCGCGAAAAGGCGCAAGAGACGCAAAAAAGAAGGAGACTCTGAACTCTGCCTGTAATGTTTCAAAGCCGGGCTGTAGTTCTGTAGTGTGGGCCGTATCGGCCCATCCCCGCCCGGATCGTCCGATACGGACGACACTACAGAAGAGGGAAACCGTGCGA
>JAYTTC010000409.1:0-5560 GCA_043745255.1 Verrucomicrobiales bacterium | reverse complement strand
GATACGGCCCACACTACAGAAGAGAACCGCAGAGCCAGGGTTTGGCCGCGAAAAGGCGCCTTCAGACCTCTGCTATAGATGACCGCTCTCCGCCTCACTTCTCCCGGAACATCCGGCTGGCCACCACCGCCTGCACCGCAGAGCGAAATCCGAATCCTCCTGCTCGAAGATCCTTCACCAACGATTCCACCACTTCGCGGTCCGCATACTGTAGATCCGCACCCGTGGCATAGACGATCAACTTGCGCACCAGGCTCCGGGCCAGTTGATCGGAGTCTTCCAGTAGGATCCTGCGGTAGTCATCCACGTCAGCGAAGGTCCGACCCTCAGCGGTGCGATAGCCCTTCTCTACATCAGGCCCGCGCTGCGCTTTAAGTCCGGGATAGTTTTCGATTACCGTGCGCTTCGCACGCTCATCGTGTGAGCGATACCAATCACGCCATCCTCCAATGACATCGAATGTCTCGAGCGCGAAGCCAGGAGGATCGATCAGGCGATGACAGCCAGCACAGGCCGGCAACGCTCGATGCTTCTCGAGCTGCTGCCGAATGGTGATGGCTCCACGGATGTCCGGCTCCAACGCAGGTACGTCTGCTGGCGGAGGCGAGGGAGGCATCCCCAGGATCTGTTCCAGCATCCACTTGCCCCGCAGCACAGGCGATGTCGTGGTGCCGTTTGCGGTCACCTTGAGTACCGCCGCATGCGTGATCACTCCCCCTCGATGCGTGCCCGGTGGAAGCGACACTCGACGAAACTCCCAATTCGATATGCCCGGAATGCCGTAATGTTTTGCCAGTCGGGTGTTCAGCCAAGTCCAGTCGGAGCGAACGAACTCCAGTAGACTGCCATTGCGAGTCAGCACCTCCTTGAAGAAACCCGTCGACTCCAGGGGCATCGACCACAGCAGCGCATCGTCGAACTCCGGATACATCAGATCGGGTTTGGTCGCATACAAGCGACGCAGATCCAGCCATTGCCCGGTAAAGTTTTCGACGAATCGCGAGGCCTTGGGATCCGAGAGCATCCGCTCCACCTCAGCATGAAGTGCCTCGGGATGTACCAACTCTCCGCGTGCGGCTACCGCAAGGAGTCTCTCGTCCGGTCCAGAGCTCCAGAGAAAATACCCGAGCCGGACCGCTAAGGCCCAGTTATCCAAAGTACCTGGCTTCTCCATGCGAAGAAGAAAATGCGGCGAGCAGAGAACGTTTCGATACGCGGCCTTCATCGCCTCCACAAACTCGTATCCCTGCGCAAGGCGATCGTGGGCGAAACTCACGAAACTCGATGCGAGCTCCTCCTCCACCGGACCGCGAAATGCCAGCGGCAGGAAGCTCCGGATGAGACGCGCCGCATCCTCCCTCGGCGAGGTCGATACCGGTTGTAGCGGAACCAGAGGCCCGTCCGTTCGGGATCGTCGCTGAATCGCGTCCTCGGACGGTGCGCGACTACGGCGGCGTTCCTCCTGAATCCCCGGGTTCGCCAGCGGCAAATCACCAAACAAGCGCCGGTATCCGAGTCCTGGGAAGGGATCGAGCGGGCCTTCGAGCTCCACCCAATCGATGGCCAGAGCGGGGCCTGAAAAGGACGGCATTACACCCAGGAACCGATTGGCCTCCAGAGCGGCGGGCTGTGGCTGTCGAGGCAAGGACCATCCTTTGATCGCGATGGGATGGCCTAACCACCGCTCGGAATCATGAGGCACTTCCACTTCCACTTCGATAATTCGAGCGAGGCCAGGCAGTGCATCGCGGACGGTGATGATCCTCTTCAATTCGTGATCTTGTGCCACGTCGTATCCCGCCAGATAGAAGAGTATCGCGATGGGTTGGCCACCGCTATTTCGCGCCGAGGCGGAGATGCGAATCCGATAGCGGCCCGGCACCCTTGGAAGCCCAGCCTGCAGCTCAAGCATGGAGTGATACTCCGTTTGAGCGTAAAGCAGGACCGCCTGACCCTCCACCTGGGCTCCGGTCTCCAGCAGCAACTCCGCCTTGTCGGGGCTTTCTACGCGACGCTGCTGAAACCACTGACGCCCGGTGATTCTTTGCAGTACCGAATTGGAGGGACCTCTGGGGCACACGGCCTCAATCGCGCGGCTAGCCGCCTCCTGATAGCGCAGCAGATGTTGTGATGAAAATCCAAGTCCCGCGCCCACCGTGTCGAAACCCGACGAGGCGGTGTCCTCAGGCAGGAGTTCCTGCAACGCGATTCTGACTCCGAAGAGATCGCAAAGCGTGTTTTCATACTCGATTCGATTCAAGCGTCGCAGTCCCGATCGTCCTTCCCGCAATTGCTGCTCGCGCGATACATGCTGAAGCGTCGAGCTCAACCATTGGGTTGTTGCCGCCCGTTCCGACTCGGTCGGCTGGGGTTTTTTCTCGGGGGGCATCTCCCGCGTCAACAATCGATCCTGCACGCGAATCCAGCGATTCATAACGGTGGGGTCCGCGAAGTCCGTGGGGAGCGATTCCATGGAAAACTTGCCCTTGGCGGTGGTGTCGTCATGGCAGTCGAAGCAATACGTCTTCAGGACACCCTGGACGTCCGTGGGCAACGCTCCTTCCGCTTCCCTGCGGGCCAGGAAAAGAATCAGCCCCATGAACCATACTCGGGCGTTCGGCTTCACTGGGCTCATAATAGCACGGCGTTCAAAACTCGGCGGAGGGTTTTTCGATCCCAGGATCCGCAGCCAAACTCCGGCTCGTCAAACTGGTCTTGGGTGCTCTTGCGGGGCGTCACTGCTTGTGGCAGACGAGCCAAGAAGGCGCTCGTTCAGCTCAGCTCCGGTGAGTTCGTTCTCCCAACGACTGATGACCAACGTGGCGACGCCGTTTCCGATAAGATTGGTGATCGCACGACACTCGCTCATGAAGCGATCGATCCCCACCAGCAGGGCCAGGGATTCCACCGGCACACTGGGCACGGAGGCGAGAGTCGCGGCCAGCGTGACAAACCCTGCGCCGGTCACCCCGCTGGCTCCTTTCGAGGTGATCATGGCGATCACCAGCAGGCTGATTTGTTGCTTGAGATCGAGAGGGGTGTTGGTGGCCTGCGCCAGGAACACTGCAGCCATCGACATGTAGATATTGGTGCCATCGAGATTGAAGCTGTATCCGGTCGGGATCACCAACCCCACGGTGGAGGGAGAACATCCGAGTCGTTTCAGCTTCTCGATCATTCCCGGAAGCGCGGTTTCCGAAGAACTGGTCCCGAGCACGAGCAAGAGCTCATCTTTGATATAGCCGAGGTATCGAAAAATCGAGAACCCGCACCCTGCGGCGATCAGCCCAAGCACTACCACCACGAAGGCTCCTGCGGTGAGGTAAAAACACGCCATCAGGGAAACCAGTCGATTCAGCGAGCCGAGGCCGTAGCTCCCTACCGTAAACGCCATCGCGCCGAACGCGCCCACGGGCGCGGCTTTCACGACGATGTGCATCACCCCGAAGAACACCTGCGCAGAGTAGTCGATTCCCCGGAGCAGAGGGCGACCGCGCTCCCCGAGAAACGCGATGGAGAAGGCGACCAGCACGGCGACCAACAACACCTGCAACAAATCTCCCGACACAAAAGCGTCCAGGAAAGTGTTTGGGATGATGTTGAGCAGGAAACTTGTGGTGCTCAGGATGTGAGCCCTCTGCGTGTAGGACTGAACAAGACTCGAATCGAGTGTCTTGGGATCGATGTTGAAACCCGCTCCGGGCTGGAGGACGTTCACCACCAATAGGCCAATCACGAGGGCCAGAGTGGAAACCACTTCAAAGTAGAGGAGCGTCTTTCCCCCCACCCGACCCAGATGCTTGAGCTCCTTCATCGAGGCGATACCGTGCACCACGGTGCAGAAGATGATGGGGGAGATCATCATCTTCACGAGTTTGATGAATGCGTCGCCGAGCGGTTTCAGCGACTTTCCGGTGTCCGGCCAAAAATGCCCGATGAGAATCCCGCAGACCACCCCAAAGAGCACTTGGAGGTAAAGGACTCGATACCACGGCTTGCGTGACGCGGGGACAATCATAGGGGCGGCTCTTGTTACCGATACGGGTTGGCGATGACAAGGATTGTCCCCAGAGCTTCAAGACGGAAGGGGCGGGGTTGGCGCGTGTCTCACGCGGTTTCCGGCTTCTGTAGCGTCGTCCGTATCGGCCGCGAAAAGGCGCAAGAGGCGCAAAAAAGACGGAGGCTCTGAGCCCCTCCGCTACTGAGCGAACAAGGGACTGAGGTGGCGGTCGTACAGATTCTCCGAAACATTCTTCGCCACGATGGCCTCGTTGGCCTTTAGCAGATCCGTGTATCGGGCTCCTGCCTTGGCCGCGAGCTTGAATGAGACGTGGAGCAGCTGTCGGAAATGCGGATTGAACTCTGGATGCTTGGGGATATGTCGCAATGCGTTGGCGAACTGCGATCCCTTCCAATCAGTCACGGTTGCGGTGGAGGGGAGTTTGGCGCGATCGATGTCAATCACGCTCGCGTACGGCGCGCAGAGTTCTTCCACGTGCTCAAGCGAATAGGCGTAGATCTCCTTGACCAAGGCCAGACCTTCTCCGCCCGCCTCCCCAAGCCCAATGAGCTCCTCGAGCCAGGTGGTGCCGGCGGTCTTGATATGGAGACCTGCGCCGGAGCGCTGAAGGGAACGTCGGATGATCGGGTACAGTGAAAACTTGTCGCTGCCACTGTGCACGCTGAGCTTCAGGTTCGACGGAAGCCCATAGCGAGCGATTGCGTGAGCGATCACAGCGAGGTCATCGTTGAACTCTTTCTCGAATTGGGTGAGCTCACCGACATAGTCGACGCCTTTGTTGAAACGACCGGTGAACTTGGGGGCAATGGTCTGGACGCGAACGCCCTCGTCGGCCAGGGCCGCCAGGATGATGAGCAACTCGGGAGGGGTCTGCGGGGAATCGGTTTCATCCATCGACACTTCGGCGATCAAACGCGATTCGCCTCCCTTCTGGGCGGCGATGTGACGATAGAGGTTTCCAGCGTCCTGGACCGCCAGGAGGTATTTGGATGCGACGCGACGCACTTCTTTCTCAGTGATCTGGAATGGAGAGGCGATGCCGTCAATCGCGACGCTGCCGCTCAGCTCCGGATGGCGGAGCACGAATGCGGTGACCGACTCCGTCGAGGCGGGCTTTCCGATGCTGTCGGCCACATCAAGAGTAAAAAAGTCGGAGCAGGGCAGGAAACGTTCGACGGTTTCGAGTCGGATATGATCCGCGTCCACATGCCAGCCATGGCTCCAGCCGAGGCTTTTCACGGCCGCTTGCGCGGCATCGAACACACTTTGGGGTTGAGAGCCGATGAAGGTGTGTTCGCGATTCGACTTGTTCCAGACGGGAATCACCACGACGCCTTGAGTGGCCAGTTTGAGAAAGGACTGCAACTGAGCGCCAGCCTGATGCGCGAACCGATCTCCGACGCCGAAGGAAAATTTTTCGAGAGTCAACACGGGGAGGGATAGTGGTGAGGCAGCGGAAAAATCGCAACCCCGCTCCAGTTCGGGAAACGGGCAGGGCCGGGCTTAGCCGCGAAAAGGCGCAAGAGACGCAAAAAAGAC
>JAYTTC010000408.1:0-5565 GCA_043745255.1 Verrucomicrobiales bacterium | reverse complement strand
ATAATCCCGCCAACGCTGTCGCCGTCACGGCGCGTCTTCTCGATCAACCGGATCATCCGCCCGGCGGCCGCGGCGTCCGGACAGCGAACGATGTTCGCTTCCACATCCCGAAGCTTCACCCGCTCATGATCCACCTCAGCGATGATTTGCTTCACCTGTTTCACGTAGGCCAGGACCTCGACTCCGAACCGCTCGAGCAAAATCTTTTTGGCGATAGCTCCAGCAGCGACGCGCCCGATCGTTTCGCGGGCACTCGATCGACCGCCTCCTTGCCAGTTGCGAAATCCGAACTTTGCGAAGTAGGTATAGTCTGCGTGCGAGGGACGGAACTTGGTGGCCATCTCCCCGTAAGCCTCCGGACGAGCATCCGTATTCTGAACCATCATCGAAATCGGGGTACCCAAAGTGCGGCCTTCGAACGTACCGGAAAGAATCTGGACTCGGTCAGCCTCTTTGCGTGGGGTGGTGATCTTCGATTGGCCAGGCCGGCGGCGATCGAGATCGGGCTGGATATCGGCCTCAGTCAGTTTCAGGGAGGGCGGGCAGCCATCCACAACCACGCCGACCCCCCCTCCGTGAGACTCTCCCCAGGTGGTGATGCGAAACAAAGTGCCGAACGTATTCGCCATGACGATATGTTGATCGAGTCACGCTGCCCGATTCAAGTGGGATTCCATGGAGGGAAGAAGAAGAGAGTGGTTTGTCGGCAGATTGAACCGTTTTACGCAGAATCTTCTGCTCGACACGCCTTGGCCTCATTCCAATACTGCGCCCTCCGTTCGCAGGAACAGATTGCCGCACGTCAAATGAAGCAAAAAGCCTACGCAGCCGCCGGTGTCGACATTGATTTGGGAAACCGGGTCAAAGCCACCCTTCCGAAACTGCTCGCCTCGACTCATCGCCGCGAGGTGATGGGCAAAGTAGGCGGCTTTGGCGGCCTCTTCGCACTCGACGTCAAACGCTATCGACACCCGGTGCTGGTCTCCAGCGTTGATGGTGTCGGCACCAAGCTCAAGCTGGCCTTCGCGATGGATCAACATGACACCATCGGACAGGACTTGGTGAACCACTGTGTCAACGACATCGCGGTACTCGGTGCGGAGCCGCTCTTCTTCCTCGACTACCTCGGCACCGGCAAGCTCGAGCCTCATGTGTTCAACCAGATCCTCAAGGGTTTCGCGAAAGCCTGCGCTGAAAACAACTGCTCGCTGATCGGTGGAGAGACCGCACAGATGCCCGGGTTCTACCAACCCGGCGAATATGATCTGAGCGGCACCGTGGTCGGGGTGGTGGAAAAGTCCCGAATGCTCAATGGCGTTCGCCAGATTAAGCGCGGTGACGCGATCATCGGCATCGCCTCAAGTGGCCTCCACACCAATGGCTATTCGCTCGCGCGGAAAATCCTATTCGAGAAACTCAAACTCAAGACGAGCAGCCGCCTTCCCGGTCTTAAAGGCACCTTGGGCGAGGAACTGTTGAAGGTTCATGTCTCCTACGGCCCGCTGGTCCAGCAGCTCTTGAAGCGATTCAACCGCCCCGGAAAGCCGGGTGCTGTGCACGGCCTTGCCCACATCACCGGCGGCGGGTTTATCGACAACATCCCGCGCGTTCTGCCCAAGACGACAAATTCAGTGATCCAGCGCGGCTCCTGGGATCTCTCGCCGCTGTTCCAACTTCTCCTCCATCGAGGTGGCGTGCCTGAATCCGAGCTCTACCAGGTTTTTAATATGGGAATCGGAATGACGGTGATCGCTGACGACGAGAGCGCCGACGAGATTCTACGGGTCATCAAGGCCGCAAAGTTCAAAGCTTGGATTATCGGCGAGATCGTTCGCGGAACCGGACTCAGCAAGGTGGTCTGAGTCCGAAACGCGCGCCAGCCACGGAAGTCGAACCCTAAAATATCTGGATGTCAGGCCTGCCCTTCGAACTTTTCCTCGCTTTGCGATACCTCCGTCCTAAACGGACGTCGGTCTCGGTCATCACCTTGATCTCCATCCTGGGCGTGATGCTTGGCGTGGCGGTCCTGATCGTGGTCATCGCGGTCATGAGTGGCTTCGACCGCGAGTGGCGGGATAAGATCCTGGGATTCAATGCTCATCTGCAAATCGCGAGGGCCCACTCGCCGACAACGTTCACCGAATGGCCCACCCTCCTCTCGATCGTCACCAATCTCCCCGAAGTGAAAGGAGCCGCGCCATCGGTTGAGGGAAAAGTTCTCGCCGAGGTGCCCCAAGGAAAGGAGGAATCACTTTACGACTGCCCTATCGTTCGCGGTGTGCAACCCGACCTGGAGCCCAAGGTCAGCCTCATTCCGCGCAGCATGGTCTCGGGCAGTTACGACCTCGAGGGCCGCGGCGCACTGATTGGTCGCGATTTTGCCAGGGGAATGAAGGTCGGGGTTGGGGACCGTCTCTCGATCACCTGTCCAGCCGAGATCAAGCGATGGAAACAGATTCTCAAAAATAAAACAGAGGAAGTCATCCTCCCCCGCGAGCTCGAGATACGCGGGATTTTCGATATCGGTTTCGCTGATTTCAATTCGGGCATCATCGTGACCTCTCTCGAAACAGCACAGGATCTCTACGACCTGGGAAACGGCGTTCACGGAATCAACGTGGTGCTCCACGACGCCTTCGATGCACCCAAGGTTCAGGCGCAGTTGCAAGCGTCTCTCGGTCCAGACTTCAGGATTCTCACCTGGATCGAACAATACTCCGAGCTTTTCAACACCCTGGTTCTTGAAAAGAATATGATCTTCTTTCTCCTCTTCTTCATCGTGGTGGTCGCAGCCTTTGGAATCACCAGCTCATTGATCACCTTCGTGGTTCAAAAAACGCGCGAGGTGGGAGTCCTCAAAGCGTTAGGGGCCACACGGAGTCAGGTGGTCTGGATTTTCCTAAGCCAGAGTATCGTCGTGGGGATTATCGGCGTTTCCTCAGGCCTCGTGCTCGGGCTTCTTGCGCTCGAGTATCGAAATCCCTTCCTGAAATTTTTGAGCACCCTGGCTGGCCGCAATCTGCTCAATACCTCGATCTACAAGCTCTACGAACTCCCGTCGAATTTGGTGGTGTCCGATGTGATTCTGATTTGCGGGGGCTCGCTCCTCGTTTGCACGCTGGCCGGAGCGATTCCTGCCTGGAGCGCAGGTCGGCTGAAACCGGTGGAGGCGCTGCGACATGAATGAGCTCATCCTCCAAGCCTCCGGTCTGGTGAAGAGTTACCATCTCGGAAAGCGTGAAATCCCGGTGCTTCGGGGTGTTGGACTGAGCGCTTCGCGCGGCGACTTCATCGCCCTGCGCGGTGCCTCCGGAGCAGGCAAGAGCACTCTGCTCCATCTGCTCGGCGCGCTGGATGTCCCGGATCGCGGGAGCATCCGACTCGAAGGACAGGATCTGGTCCGCTGCACTCCCGGAGAGCTGGCACGCATCCGCAACGAACGCGTGGGCTTCGTATTCCAGGCCTATCACCTCCTTCCCGAACTCGACGCACTGGAAAATGTCTGTCTCCCAGCACGAATCGGACGGCGTGCGAGCGCACAGGTTGAGGCGCGGGGGCGGGAGCTTCTGGGTCGAGTCGGACTCGGGGAGCGCATGGATCATCGGCCTTACGAATTGTCCGGGGGAGAACAACAGCGGGTGGCCATTGCGAGAGCTCTGATCAACTCCCCGATTTTACTGCTGGCCGACGAGCCCACCGGGAATCTCGATTCGCGCACCGGACAGGAGATCATCGACCTTCTGGTCCAGCTCCAGTCCGATCTCAAAAATACTCTGATCATGGCCACTCATGATGCGAGGATCGCCGCACGCGCTCCACAGGTGTTCCAGCTCATCGATGGAGTTTTTCTTCCACATCTTCCTCCTGACTCAAACGAATCATGAAACAGGTCCTTCTCGGGAAAAGCTCCCTCCGTGCCAGCCAACTCGCTTATGGCTGCTGGCGAATCGCAGGAACCTGGAACCCAGCGGATGTGACCCCAGCCTTCGAGGAGGACGGTCGTCGCGCCGTGATGGCCGCGTACGACTCAGGCTACACGCTGTTCGACCACGCCGATATTTACTGCCATGGGCGCGCTGAGATCGTCTTTGGTCAGGTGCTACGCGAGGTGCCCGCAATGCGAGACCGGGTGCTGATCGCAAGCAAATGCGGCATCCGTGCGAGCGATACGCCGTCGGCCGGGACACCCTATCGCTATGACTTCAGCGCCGAGCACATCCTGAGCTCGTGTGACGCCTCGCTCAAGCGACTGGGCGTGGAAACCCTCGACCTCTACCAGCTCCACCGGCCCGACTACCTGATGGATCCGGACGAAATCGCCAGCGCATTCGATCGACTGCGACGGGATGGAAAGGTACGCGAGTTCGGGGTCAGCAATTTTCGTCCTACCCAACTCGAAGCACTGCAGCGCGCCTGCCCGATGCCGCTGATCGCCAATCAGGTGGAGATCAGCCTCGCGCAGTTGTCTCGCTTGGACGACGGGACACTCGACCAATGCCTCGCGCAGGAGATCACTCCCATGGCATGGAGCCCATTGGGCGGAGGCCACCTTGCAGACGGAGCCAAGCGAGTTCTTCCCACGCAGGAACATTACCGATCTGAGACGCTGCTCCAGGTTTTAGACAAACAGGCTGCCAGCCGAAAGACCGATCGGGCCTGTATTGCGCTGGCGTGGCTACTTCGGCATCCGGCCGGCATCCTGCCCATCGTCGGCTCGACCGACCCTGTCAAAATTCGAGCTGCAGCGCGCGCGACCGAGATCTCCCTGAGCCGCGAGGAATGGTATCAGCTCTTGATCGCCGCCCGCAGTCAGCCTCTGCCCTAGCAGGTCAGACTCGTGACACCAACTCCACGAACTGAGTTGGGGGTAAGGTTCCGCCACCTCCAAAGCGGGGTGCGACTAAAAGTGGGTGAGATGTGGGTCCTTGGCGAAAGGCTGCATGAGCGCGTCGCAAGTCTCGTCGATGCCCCCGATGCGCCGATACGGCGCACACTACAGAAGACGGGGCTGCAGTTCTGTAACGTGGGCGGTATCGGCAGATCCCCACCCCATCTCTTCAAATCTGCGAGACTCCATTCTCACTCACTTTTAATCCCACCTCCCAAACGGAGAGCTTGCAGGATAGACTGGCGTCCTCCAAGACGACCTGCTATCAGCCATCCATCTCATGACGCTGACGGGTCAGTTCGGTCGCGAACAGAGTTGTTTCCGCTGGCTAGTTGTGCCTCGACTCACGCCAAGGATCCGGATTCCTTATTTCTTACTCGCTCGCAGCGTTCCTCCGCTTCTCAGCTTGCTTCTGTTTCTCTCTCTTTCCTCGGTCAACGTTCCTGTTCTCGCCGCTACCTCGCCTCCGATGCCAGTATTCCGTCAGCTCGAACATGATTTCATCATTCGGCGCTGGGACACGGGTAACGGGCTACCCCATACCACCGCTCGTTCCCTCGCTCAAAGCAGCGACGGTGTTCTATGGGTGGGCACGCTGAACGGCGTGGCACGCCTGGAGGGACGAAGTCCCGCTGCGCACCTCTCCTTGAAAGAGGTCTGCGATTCTCCGAGCGAGG
>JAYTTC010000407.1:0-5567 GCA_043745255.1 Verrucomicrobiales bacterium | reverse complement strand
TTTTTGCGTCTCTTGCGTCTCTTGCGTCTTTTTGCGGCTAAACCCGGTCCTGCCCGTTTCCCGATCCGCAGCGGGGTTCTTTGTATCCGGTGTACCGCCTACCTCCGTGTCCCTTCGGCACGGCACCGACTTTGTCGGTAGCTGTGATCTCTGCCCCACTCCACTCGGACTTACCCCTCCATCGCGGAGTCGATTTGGGTCTCCACGAGCTGCTTGCGCGTGGACTGCAAGCGCTGAATGACAAGGCGGGATACCCGTTTCATCAACTCATAGCCAAAGTCGGGATGTTTCTCGGAGAGCACCAACAACTCGGCACCATTGATGGCGACTGCCTTCGTCTCCTCAAGAGCCACCGCTTCGAAACTCCATTCGAACGGAGGAAAGAGCCAGGACCAACCGAGAGCTTCTCCAGGCCCTAGCCGGGAGATGATGATCGGCACCGCGGTGCGGGTCGATGCGCGAAGCTCGACGCGCCCCTCTTCGATCAGAAATAGCCTATTCGCCAGCTCGCCTTCGCGGAAGATGACTTGGCCAGCTGGAAACACCACTTCGCAGGTCTGTCCGACCACCATGGCCAGGTGCTCAGGCTTTAAATTTGCGAAGATGGAATTCGCACGAACGAATGTTTCCGTGTTGCTCATGACAGGATCCTCAGCGGCCGACTCGATTTTGATGCTGCGATGACGGACATGACCCTTCCACATTCAGAGCCGCTTTCCAAGGAGAGTCGCGTCGATCGCAGCCATACTCGCATTGCCCACCTCGCGATCCCCCATCGCGGTGCCTCTGCCTCGAACGTACTTATGGCACTCCACGCAACTCAGGGTCACCTGAGAATTGCTATTTTCGCGCCGGAATTTGGCTCGCGAGTCAGAGGCTCTTCAGCTCTGAGAACGGCAGGCCGTGTGCATCAGCAACGGCTCGGTAAGTGATCTGGCCATCGTGAACATTGATACCCCCGCGAAGGGCGGGCTGGCGCTGGCAAGCCTCGGCCAGTCCGTGGTCGGCTAGAAGCTCCACGAAGCGATGAGTGACATTGGTCAACGCCTGGGTGGCGGTGCGGGAATAAGCGCCAGGCATGTTGGCCACGCAGTAGTGAACCACTCCCTCCTCCACGAACACGGGATCATGGTGGGTGGTGGGCCGCGAGGTGACGGCACACCCGCCCTGATCGATCGCGATATCCACGAAGACGCTTCCCGGTCTCATGCAGCGAAGCATCTCCCGCGATATCAGCTTCGGCGCCTTGGCTCCGGGCAGCAGCACAGCGCCGATGAGGAGATCGACTGTGGGAAGGAGTTCGAGAAGATGAGCCGCACTCGAGTAGAGGGTATGCGCGGTGTGGAGCGTGATATCGAGGAATCGCATCCGTTCCACGTCCACCTCGAGAACCGTCACGTCGGCGCCCAGGCCAGTGGCCATGCGAGCCGCGTTAATCCCGGAGACCCCACCTCCCAACACCACCACTTTCCCAGGAAGCACCCCGGGAACACCCCCCAGGAGCACTCCACTGCCTCCATTGTGTTTGGCGAGATAGTAGCCGCCCACCAGCACCGACATCCGCCCTGCAATCTCACTCATCGGCTCAAGCAAGGGAAGGTGGCGGTTGACCTCGATGGTCTCGTAAGCAATGGCCGTAACCCCGGTCGCAACGAGCGATTCAGTCAACGATTTGCTTGCCGCTAGGTGAAGATAGGTAAACAGGATCTGACCGCGACGGAGCATCGCGCACTCAACGGGTTGGGGTTCCTTAACTTTCACCAGGAGGTCGGCCGACTCAAACACCTCCTTGGCCGAGTCCACGACCGTGGCTCCGGCCTGGCGATAGTCCTGATCGGGATATCCCGCGCCAATCCCTGCTCCGCATTGGACGATGACCCTGTGCCCGCGGCTGATCAGCAGATAGGCGGCCGAGGGGAGCAGAGCCACGCGATACTCATGATCTTTGATCTCTTTAGGAACCCCGATAATCATAGTGGTGTCATCGACCTGCGTAGTCCTTGCCAGAACCCTTCGGGGTGATCAATTGGCCGCAGCCTTGGTCGTCTTCACCGCTGGCTTCTTGCCCTGCTTCGGATCGAGATTCAACATGAGGTCCTCTTGGGAGACTCTCGACTGGACACCCTCCGGGGGCACCTCAACTTTGGCCACCCAGAGAAGTGCATTGAGCACCACTTTACGGAAACTGTCGTCGCCCCAATTGAGGTGTCGATGTCCCCCGGTGAAGCCGAAACCCCGGCCCCCATCGGCACGTGTCATGACCCACATCATGGTTTCATCGCGTCCGCTGGAAGCCTGAATATGCGGATAAGGGCCCGGAGGATACACATAGGGTCCGCCGCGCACCGCATCGGAGGGTTTTGCCACGAGGATGGGGGTGATGCCCTTGAGTTCCGATCGCCATCGCATGTTGAAATACCACTCGTCTGTCACGCTGAAGGGCTTCACCCCGCGGGTCACAGGATGCTCGGGAAAACTCAAATACTCCGGCTTCCACATCGGGTTCACCGAGTAGAGATGCTCATAATGGCCCCCGACCCATTCGAGGAACTGAGGGCCTCCGTTGGTGCTGGGGATCTCGACTCCAAAATGCGCGAACCCGATTCCGACGCCCCGTTTCACGAGTGAGTTCAACACCGACAGATGATCGCCTTGGATGGCGGGATGGCCGCCGCCGCCATCGGCGTAGATCACCACCGCATCCGCGCGATCAAACGCCTTGGGATCATTGATCCAGCCGTTGGTATGCACCTCGACATGGAGCCCGGGCACTCCCACCAGGCATTTCTGCCAGAGCAGAGACCCGGCTCGGAACTCGTGATCGAGCGGACCGTGACTCGGGCGTCCGGCGATCAGGATCAAGTTCTTGTCTGCCGCGGCGACGGTCGCAAGACCGACCCAGGAGAGGGCGATTACGGTCCCGAGACGGGTAAGAGAGTTCATGTCAAAACAAAGGATCTCGGAGGTCGATTACTTCAGCGGCCGCAGTTGAACCTCCTTAAACTGAACCGTCATCGGCGGACCGGCGTGCAATTGCAGCGCCAAGATGCCCGAGCGTGCGGCGTGGGTCGCCTGTTCGTCGGTGACATCGATGGTCGCCCGGCCATTGATCAGATGGAGGAGTCGATTGCCTTTGGCGATCACGATATACTCATTCCAATCATTCGCCTTGATCACCGCCTGAATATCCTCGGACTTCCCGACCGTTCCGATCGCTTCCACCTTGGTCTTCTTCGGATCTGCGGGATCGGGCTTGATCAGGGTCACCTGACCGCGATTGGCCAGGATGCCGCGCCCGCGTTCCTCGTAAAGAATCCCCGAGTAGGTCTTGGCGGCTTCAAAGTCCGCCTGGTAACCCCCGACTACGAACTTTTCACGATCGACCAGCTTGCTGCGATATTGCACCCCCGAATTCCCAAAACCCTGGTCATTGTTCGCAACAATCTTGTAGGAGAATCGAAGTTCGAAATCGCTGACCGTGCCGTTCGTCCATACCAGGAAAGTGTTCCCCTGGGTCGGGTTCTCAAGGGTGGTCTGCCCGGTGATGAAGGCATCTTTCACCGACCAGAGCTTTAAATTTCCATTCCATCCAGTGAGGTCGGTGCCGTTGAAGAGGCTTTGGAAGCCATCCCCATTGGACTGCGCCGAAGCGGAGAGGGCAAGCCCGAGGCCTAGTGCGACGAAGAGTCGGGAAACAATGTGCATGGGGGTGGTTGTAGGCAGCCGAGAAAGGATTGGGAAGGATTTTGAGCGGTTTTCGATTGGATCTGCGGCTGGGGTTATTGAACATCGGGCATGCCCAAGTGGCTGAAGGCAATTTTAGGTGTGGTGCTGCTTCCGTTCTGCATCGGAGCCATCGGCGCACTCTCTCGCGTTTTACTCGTCTCTGGGCGGGCGTCCGGATTTTGGATCATGGCGGCTGCGGGAGCCGCCTGCTGGTTTGCTGTCTTCGTGCTGCTCCCGCGTCCCATGTGGGTCTATGTCTTGGGACATGAGCTCACCCATGCGCTCTGGACCTGGTTCTTTGGCGGGAAGGTGAAGAAGTTCAAAGTCACCGCACGCGGGGGCCACGTGATCATCACCAAGAGCAATTCTATCATCGCCCTCGCTCCCTATTTTTTCCCGGTCTATGGGGTTTTGGTGGTGGTCGTCTACGTGACCGGTCATCTGATCTGGGGCTGGCGTGAGTATGCCATCTGGTTCCACTTGCTCTTGGGTGCCGCTTACGCCTTCCATATCACTCTCACCTGGCAGGCGCTCGACACCGAGCAAACCGACATCACTGGCCAGGGATTTTTCTTCTCCGCAGTGGTCATCGTGCTTGGCAATCTGATGGTGCTGCTGCTCGCTCTTCCGATCTTGACCGGGGTGGGAACCCTGGATGCCCTGGCTTGGTGGATGCGCGAAACAGGAGGTGTATTTCAGCGCGTTGGGGGGTTACTGAAGGGGCAATAAGTCCATCGATCCCAGGAGTGGCCGCTGAATCGTTGTTGTAAGGATTCGCGCTCTGACGCGACTCAACGAGAGCCGATGGCGACGATGCCGTATCAAAAAGCAACACTTCAACCTGAGGGAAGAGGGATGAAACGTCTAAAAAGACTTGCCGGCGGCTTGAGGAATAGCCTCGGGGCTCTCTCGCCCAACTGCCGTGAGGCCTGCCGCCTCCTGTCGGACTCGATGGATAGACCCATGCCCTTGGTAAAGTGGATCGGCCTCCAGATTCATCTGGTCTTGTGTGGATGGTGCCGCCGATACGGAAAGCAGATCCGCTTCCTTCGATGCGCGGCGCGTGAGCATCCGGATCGCTTCAGCGGATCGGCCTCCAATGCCCTCTCTCCCGAGGCATGCGAACGTCTCAAAAAGGCACTTCGTAAGGAGACGGAACAAAACTAAGGCGTTAACGAAAATTAGCGTCCAGGTCCATTTCCACGCCTTGGCGATCGTCTGGCATCAGCCGTTAAAACTCAGGGGCTGATCAGTAGGCGATAGTATCGCGCGGAACTCGATGCTGAGGCCCTGTCTTCCACCTCTACCGAGGTGTGTGACTTCTGGGCCGCCACGCTGGCGAGCGTTTTCCAATCCCCTGCGGTCAGCAGGTCCAAGTACTGCAGGATGTAGTTGCGATAGGGAGAAATCTGGAAGGACAAGGTAGCGGGGGGGCCTGCGCTGAAGGTGTCGATTCGAGGGACGCTTGAGGCATTCTGCGGATCAGTCCCCGCGAGATACTCGTTTAGATTGGACACTCCGTCTCCGTCTGAATCCAAGCTGGCATCGACGCTGTTGAACATATCGCTGCCCTGCGTACGCTCCCACGCGTCAGCCATCCCATCCCCATCTGAGTCGGCGTCCACTAGCACCCAGGCGGCATCGCTGGTCACCGAGGTGAAGGCACCGAGGACCACCACTCGATAACTTCCGCTGTGGACGACTTGTGCGCTCAAGATTGCCAGGCTGGCATTGGTCGCGCCGGGCAGGTCGGATCCGTTGCGCCGCCATTGGTAGCGAAACGCGCCCGTTCCCTCGATCTTCACACTGAGCGTGTGAGATGTGCCGACAAGAAAAGCCCC
>JAYTTC010000406.1:0-5568 GCA_043745255.1 Verrucomicrobiales bacterium | reverse complement strand
GGCATGACACCGTTTTTCGGTCGTCATGCCCGTTTTTCTTCCCACCTCCTCTTCGACTCCAATTGCTCTCTCTTCCTTGGGGACAGGCTCTACCTAGTCACAGGCATCGAACCGGAACGGTTGAGGCAATTCCGTGCCGGGCTGCTCGACCTGAGGAGGTTGCTGACGGAACGGGCGGTTGAAG
This sequence comes from Verrucomicrobiales bacterium, assembly GCA_043745255.1. Taxonomy (GTDB): domain Bacteria; phylum Verrucomicrobiota; class Verrucomicrobiia; order Limisphaerales; family UBA11320; genus UBA11320. The sequence goes on along the minus strand of JAYTTC010000406.1, from coordinate 5,384 downwards.
AGTGGTTTTTCGCGACTGCGCCCGGTGGCCTCAACGAGCCGCTGGCTTTGCAGCCCGCGCCGGGCATGCTTGCAGACAGCCCATTTCTACCCGAACCAGGATTTGTGCTGCACGACCGCCCGGCGGAGGAACTCGCGCTCAGGGAGGCGCGGGAACGTAACAATCTCGTTCTAGAAATCGCAGCCGACCCGCCGGAGGCGGCGGAGGAGCATCGCATCCGCGTGGGGACGCTGGTAGGATTGCTTGGGCACGTTCAGCTGATGGTGAAGCACGCCTACGGGGCGGCGCTGCGCGAACTGTCGCCTGACAACCGCCGCGCGATTGACAAGACGGACGCGTACTTGATGGATGTGGTGATCCCAGCGGCGGCGGGATCGTTCCGCGTCGTCATGGAAGCAGCGAAAACGCCGGATATGCTCGGTCAGAGCGAACTCGCCCGCGCGCTGCAAAGGTTGGATGTGCTGTTTGAGCACGCTGGCAATCCTCAGGCGGCGCTGGCCACGGTCAAATCGCATCGCGGTCATTTGGCAGGTGCATATCTTCGCCTCCTTCGCTTCTTGCTTCAGCACAGGACCGGGCTGCGCTACTCGTGGGCCGAGCCGGGTTTCACAGAATCCAGGAATCGTTCGGTCACCGAGGCGGAAGCAGGACCGTTGGTGGAAGTGCTGTCAGGTGTGTCCAATCTCGGCGGTGAGTCGGTCACGCTCGTGGGAGCGTTCGAGAAAGCCAACCGAGGCACGGGCGCGTGGGGTTTGCTGACGGCTGACGGAGTGTGTTCGGGCAGGGTCAAGGAGGGGGGACCCAGCCTGGAGGGCCTCAAGATTGGCGGGAGCTACAAGTTCTCGTGCATCGAGGAGATCGAGGAAGTGGAAGGCACAGGTCGCGAACAACGAACGCTTTACCTGATCGAGCACGAACCCGTGTGAGCGGGATGCGATTCTTATTTGATGGGAAGCCTCCGGGAATAGGTGTGGTGCCAAGCTGGCTCTGGTCGGAGGCCTGATTTCGAACGACTTGCCACTCGAAACCCTGCGCCAGCTTATTTGATGGCTATTTGATTTCATGCCCCAGACCAACGAAAAAGCCTTCGAGACCTACGTTGAGGAAATCCTGCTCACGAGGGGGGGATGGAAGTCCGGCAGCAACGCGGAGTGGGACAAGGAAGGCGCGTTGTTTCCGGCGCAGGTGTTCGCGTTCATTGCGGACACGCAGCCGAAACTCTGGGCCGAGATGCAGACGCTGCATGCGGCGGGGCTGCAGGCGTTGTTGCTCACCTCGCTGATCAAGGAACTGGAGGCTAAAGGCTCGCTGCACGTCCTGCGGCATGGCTTCAAGTTTTACGGCAAGACCTTTCGCCTCGCTTACTTCAAGCCCGCGCACGGCGCGAACTTCGAGGTAATGGGGTTGTTCGGCAAGAACCGCCTGACGGTGACGCGCCAAGTGCCGTGCCATCCCAACGATAGCCGAACGCTCGATATGGTGCTCGCGGTGAACGGACTGCCGGTCGCCACCGTCGAGCTGAAGAATCCAGGTACGGGCCAGAGCTGGAGAAACGCCGTCCGCCAATACAAAGAGGACCGCGATCCGCGCGCGCCGTTGTTCGAGTTCAAGAAGCGGGCGCTGGTGCATTTCGCCGCCGACCCGGACGAGGTCCACATGACCACGCAGCTCGCTGGCGAGAGGACGTATTTTCTTCCGTTCAACCGGGGCAGTCATCCGGGCCAGATCATTTGCGGCGCGGGCAATCCACAACACGAGTGCGGCTATCGCACGGGCTACTTCTGGGAGGAGGTGCTCCAGTTCGAGAGCCTTCTCGATATCCTCGGGCATTTCATGTTCCTCGAAAAGAAAGAGGAAAAAGTTGATGACGGGCGTGGAGGCCACCGCGTGGTCACGAAAGAGACGATGATTTTTCCGCGCTACCACCAGCTGGACTCGGTAAGGAACCTGGTCGCCACTGCGGGCCATGAAGGGTTGGGGCGCAACTATCTCATCCAACATTCAGCGGGCAGCGGAAGACGAATAGTATCTCCTGGTTCTCCCACCGGCTCGCCAGTCTGCACGACTCACAGGACGTGAAGATCTTCGACTGCGTGGTGGTCATCACAGACCGACAGGTGCTCGACCGTCAATTGCAGGACGCGATTTACCAGATCGAACACGCGCAAGGCGTGGTGAAGGCAATTGACCAAGACTCGAAGCAACTCGCGGCGGCGCTGATCGACGGCACAAAGATCGTCATCACCACTCTGCAAAAGTTTCCCTTCGTCCTGCGCGGTCTGCTCCATGCCGCCGGAGCGGAGAGTCAGGAGGAGGCGAACGCGGAACAAAAAGCAGACGCGGCAGAGTGGGAGGCGGAAATTGCCAAGCGCCGATATGCGATTATCGTCGATGAAGCACATTCCAGTCAGAGCGGCGAAACGGCGCGGGAGCTCAAGGCCATTCTCGGTGCGGCTTCGAACGCGGAGAACGCCGAAGAAGAACCGGATTGGGAAGACCGTCTGAATCAGTTGATGCAGTCACGAGGCAAGCAGCCCAACTTGAGCTTCTTCGCCTTCACCGCCACACCGAAGGGCAAGACGCTGGAGCTTTTCGGGCGCATGGGCGCGAGCGGGCTACCCGAGGCGTTCCACCTTTACTCGATGCGACAGGCCATCGAGGAGGGTTTCATCCTCGATGTGGTGAAGAACTACACGACCTACGCGACCTACTACCGTCTCGTGAAGGCCATTGAAGACGATCCGAACCTACCCAAGAAGAAGGCAGCCCGGGCCTTGGCGAAGTTCATGAGCCTGCACCCACACAATATCGAGCAGAAAACCGAGGTGATCGTGGAACACTTCCGGCAAAAGGTGCGTGGACACCTTGGCGGGCAGGCCAAGGCGATGGTGGTTACGTCCTCGCGCCTGCACGCGGTGCGCTACATGAGAGCGTTCGTGCGCTACATCGCCGAGCACAATATCACCGACGTGCGCCCGCTGGTTGCGTTCAGCGGCACTGTCAGGGATCCGGACATTCCTGGCGACGAGTTCACCGAGCCAAGGATGAACAAGGATTGCGTCACCGGTGAACCGATCAGCGAGAAGCAGCTTCCCGCTCGGTTTGCGTCCCCTGATTATCAGGTGCTGCTCGTGGCGAATAAATACCAGACCGGCTTCGACCAGCCGTTGCTCTGCGCCATGTATGTGGACAAGCGACTTGACGGGGTGCAGGCAGTGCAGACCTTGTCGCGGCTTAACCGTAAGATTCCCGGGAAGGAAAACCCCTTCGTCTTGGATTTTGTCAACGATGCCGAGGACATCTACAAAGCGTTCAAGCCTTACTACGATGCGACGAGTTTGCAGGAAAGTTCGGACCCGCAACAGTTGGAGAAACTCAAGCATGAGCTGGACGCGGCTCAGGTCTATTTCTGGAGCGAGGTCGAGGCCTTTGCCCACGTGTTCTACAAGCCCTTGGAACGGCAAAGCGCCCAGGATCATGCCGGGATGCAGTTTCACCTTCAACCTGCGGCGGATCGCTTCAACGCGATGGAGGACGAACCGAAGCGCAGCGAGTTCCGCGAGAAGCTAAACGGCTACGTCAACATCTACTCCTTCATGAGCCAGATCATGCCCTACGGCGATCGCGACCTGGAGATGCTTTACAGTTTCGGACGATTCCTCCTACCGCATCTCCCCCTCGACCGAGATACCGAACGTGTGAAGCTGGGGGATGAAGTCGGACTGCAGTACTATCGCCTTCAACGGATTTACTCCGGGGAGATTAAGCTCAACGAAGGCGACCCCGAAAGCGTCAAAAGTCCGACCGATGTCGGCACAGGGAAGGCCAAGGACGAGAAAGTGCCGTTGTCGGAGATCATCAGGGTGCTCAATGATCGCTTCGGGACAAATTTCACGGATGAAGACCGCTTTTTCTTCGAGCAAATCCGCGAGAAGGCCACGGCTAACGAACAAGTCGTGAAGCTCCGACGTGCCAATCCGTTCGACAAATTTCAGCTCGGTCTCAAGCAATTGCTTGAGGATCTCATGGTCCAGCGCATGGCGGATAACGATAAGATCGTGACGCGGTATATGGATGACAAAGAGTTCGGTGACGCTGCCTTCACTGTTCTATCGAAAGCGATTTACGATTCGATTCCGACCGAAGATGAGACGCCCAAGCCCGACTGACGGGTTTCAACGCACCCTTTGCAGTCTCGCCGAGTGAGTTCGGCGTGATCGACAGGGCCGACGAGAGATTCCTGCTCATCGCGACGGAGCTTCTCTCTTTCGAACGCGTATACGGCTGAGCCTGCAACCTCAGGGCCAGTCTTCGCTGGACAGCCGTGCCGCATCAGAGGTTGTGGGGACGCGCACAGCTGAGTTGGGGCGACGGATCAGTCGCGAAAGTTCCCGTGGACCCACAGGCAATTGAGTTCATTCGATGGCCATTTGCCTGACGGACGCTCCCCGATTCTGCTCACAGAACGGACCGGCCAGGTGGACGAATTTGCCTCCAGAATTGCGGCTCTTGTTAAACACGTTGTGGTGTTGAAGGGCGGCATGGGGGCGAAGCAACGACGAGCCGTCGCCGAACAACTGAAGGCGATTTCCGATGGTGAAGAACGAGTTCTGCTGGCCACGGGCCGTTATATCGGTGAAGGTTTTGACGACGCTCGGCTCGACACACTTTTCCTTGCCATGCCCATCTCGTGGCGGGGGACCCTCCAACAATATGTCGGGCGCCTCCATCGCCTTCACGACAGCAAGCGAGAGGTCATCGTTTACGATTTGAATTCGTTCGCGCTCATAATCTTCACTTGTTCATGCGCAAACCGACGGCCAAAAGTATGTTGGAAAATGTTAACACTTTCTGTCCGTCAGTTGCGCATGTAAGACTGGATGAACCCATTACCAATGCCATCTGCCCAGGAACGTGAGTCCGCGCTGTTCGCGCTGGCCCTTGAGAAGCCGCTGACGGAGCGGTCAGCATTTTTGCAGGCCGTCTGCGGAAGGGACAACGTCCTGCGCCAGCGGCTCGAAGCCCTGCTTGCCGCGCACGACCAGCCAGACAACCTTGTGCCCACACAAGCCGAAGCGGCCCGCCCCACCATCAAGCTCGATCTCGCCGACGCCCCCGACGAAGCCGTGGGCCAAACGCTGGGGCGCTACAAGCTTCTGGAACGGGTCGGCGAAGGGGGCTGCGGCGTGGTCTATGTCGCGGAACAGACCGAGCCGGTGCGACGGCGCGTGGCGCTGAAGGTCATCAAGCTGGGGATGGACACAAAGCAGGTTGTCGCCCGCTTCGAGGCCGAGCGGCAGGCGCTGGCGATGATGGATCATCCGAACATCGCCAAGGTGCTGGATGCGGGCACCACCGATGTTGGCCGACCCTACTTCGTGATG
>JAYTTC010000405.1:0-5580 GCA_043745255.1 Verrucomicrobiales bacterium | reverse complement strand
ACAACCCCTTCCGCAAATACGTCAAGCTCGCCGACACGCTCCACAGCTTCGAAGAAATCATCAACGGCGGGGCAGATTCCATCCCGGAACAGGCGTTTTTGTATGTCGGGTCGATCGATGAAGTAAGGGAGAAGGCGAAGAAGATGTAATTCTCTGAAATGAGGTCATCAAACTAAGAAAGGGCGGCCCACTGTGGCCGCCCTTCTTCTATTGGATGATTTAAGCCAATTTCTAAGTTTTTTTTATTTTGCGGAATTTTCCTATTGAACAATTGCGGTCGGGGGGCCATACTCTCCATTCACGACATCTCCATCTTGTGAGTAGTCTCGACATCGGGGATGCAATTCGAGTTCGTGACCTTTCAAATCGGGAAAGAGGAAGACATGCAGCGGGAAACAAGGACTGAGCGAAAGCGCCAAAAGACTGAAATTGCTCCAGCGGTTCTCTTCGCCGTTGAGTCGCTGGAGCGCCGGTTGCTCCTCTCCTACTCGATTTCCCCCAATCCCGCGTCAGTGAACGAGAACGGCGGTACGCTGACGTTCACGGTCAACCGCTCGAACAGTTCTTTGGCGGCGACCGTCTACGCCAGTACGGTGCAGGACCAGGGCTACAGTAACGCCAGCGGCTACTACAACGGCGTGTTGAACCAGGCGGTCGGCTTCAGCGCGGGCCAGAGTTCGGCGCAGGTGTCGGTGACGATCAACGACAAAGGACTCACCTCCGGCAGCGAGGCGTTCCGCTTCATCGTCCAGCAGTTCACCAGCGATCCGGTCGGCACGTATCTCGCCACGGACAACTTCACCATCAACAACAACGACGTTATCCCCGTCACGTACTCGATTTCCCCCAATCCCGCATCGGTGAACGAGAACGGGGGCAGCCTGACGTTCACGGTGACGCGCTCCAACAGTTCCAGCGCGGCCACGGTCTATGCCAGCACGGTTCAGGACCAAGGCCCGCTTAATAACGGCTACTATGTAGGCCTTAACAGCCAGTCAGTCAGTTTCAGCTCGGGCCAAAGCACTGCCCAGGTGTCCGTGACAATTAATGACAAGGGGTTAACGAGCGGCAGCGAGACGTTCCGCTTCATCGTGCAGCAGAATGCCAGCGATCCGGTCGCCACCTATCTCGCAACGGACAACTTCACCATCGTCAATACCGATCCGGGAACGGGTTCCACTGGCCCCATCTACGGGCTAGATGCTCGGAATACAGGGATCGCTGCATATGCGCAACAGCTAAAGGCAGACGGTAAAAGCTTTATTGGCCAATACATCGGCGGCGATAGCACATATCTAACGCCGTCTCAAGCCACCGCGATTCAGGCAGCAGGTCTCCAACTGTTCTCGATTTATGAAAAGAGCGGTATGGCAGATACAGACTCAAACGGGAATCACACTTATGCTTGGCAGGGTTATTTCTCAGAAGCTCAAGGTGAAGCTGATGCTCAATCGGCGTACAGAGCTGCCACTCTGTTCGCTCAGCAACCGTTTGGATCAGCCATTTATTTTGGCATAGACGTCAATCCCGCAAGCACAAGCGGCATCACAGAGGCCGACGCTTTGAACGAGATTGACCAGTATTTTAGGGGTCTGCAAACCTATTTCAGCTCTTTGCCCGCCGGATCATCCTATACAGTTGGCGTTTATGGTGCTGGTGACACGCTGACAAAAGTCATGAACGATAGTGCCGCCACCTATAGCTGGCTAGCTTCTCCACACGGATGGGCGGGGTTCTCAACTTGGTATCCGTCCGGTGCCTCATCGTACGCATGGAATATTCATCAAATACAGAATTTCAATACCTCGTCGTATGGGGGCATACCGATTGATACCGACGAGACATCAGGTTTACCATTCGGAGCATGGAATGCGGGCACTGTAGCCAACACCTACTCGATTTCGCCGAATCCGGCATCGGTGAACGAGAACGGCGGCAGCCTGACGTTCACGGTGACGCGCTCCAACAGTTCCAGCGCGGCCACGGTCTACGCCAGCACGGTTCCGGACCAAGGAACCACCAACGCCAACGGCTACTACGTTGGCCTGAGCAGCCAGGCGGTCAGCTTCAGCGCAGGGCAAAGCACGGCCCAGGTGTCCGTGACGATTAACGACAAGGGGTTAACGAGCGGTAGCGAGACGTTCCGTTTCATCGTGCAGCAGAATGCCAGCGATCCGGTCGCCACCTATCTCGCAACGGACAACTTTACCATCGTCAATAACGATGTGCAGCCTTCTCGTGTCGCGGTCCAAGTCGCTTCGAACATCGTAATCAGCGGGCAAAGCACTGCGATCGACTTTGGGAATGTCACGCAAGGCCAATCCGGGCCTTCACTCACTTTCAGCGTTCAGAATACGGGAGGTTCCCCGCTCATCCTTGGGGCGGCGAGCGCGCCAACTGGTTACACAGTCACCGCGAACCTGAGTTCTCCACTTGCGCCCGGCGGGACAGAAACCTTTACGGTGAGACTCGACAGCGTCACGCTTGGCACGAAGCCCGGATCAATTTCGTTCGCGACCAGCGATCCGAGCATCCCGACATTCTCGTTCCCGGTCACAGGGGTCGTTAATGCGGTGGCGACGTATAACATTGCCGGATCGGCGTCGCCCGCTGTCGCCGGCACGATCACCGGCACCGGCACCTACGCAACCGGCGCAAACGTGGTCGTGACGGCAGCCGCGAATGCGGGATACCAATTCGTGAATTGGACAGAGAGCGGCACGGTGGTCAACAGCACGACGGCTTATGCCTTTACGGTGACCGCGAACCGTACGCTCGTTGCGAATTTTAATGTGATCCCCGCTAATTACACGCTCACGGTCACCTCGACCGTAGGCGGCAGCGTCACGAAAAGCCCGGACCAGGTGAATTACAGCAGCGGAACGCAGGTGACATTGACCGCGACGCCGAATGCGGGGTTTCAGTTTGCAAGTTGGAGTGGTGACGCCACCGGTAACACCAATCCGCTGCTTCTGACAATGGATGGAAACAAGAGTATCACGGCGAACTTCACCACGATCCCGAGCAGCGCCGCAGTTTTGGTGGCCAGCAGCCTAAACCATCCTGAGCAGTTGCTTCTGGATGCCGGCAATCTGTATTTTGTGGATAATTCCGCGACGGATGGGATTCTCAAGCGAGTGGCGGGTGGTGGCGGAGGGGTATCTACGCTTGTCACCGGCGCGTGGAATACCCAAAACGGTGGAGCTGCGCCCGGGATTCGCAATTACCAGTTGAATGGCGCGACCATCTTCCTCGGTGACGGCAGCGGAGACAACGGCGCTTACTACAGCACTCTGATCTACTCGGCACCGAAGAACGGCGGAGCCCTGACAAACATCGGGAATTCGACGGGGCATTTTGTGGGCGTGATCGGCAACGATGTGTATTTCACATACATCCTCAATGGGATCACTAACCTTTACCACAATGGAGCCCTCGTCGCCAATAACCTACCGCTGACCAGTTCCGTGGTCGACGGAAGCACGATCTATTCCGTTGTAAGCGGCACCAACAATGTGGTCAAAGTCGACACAACCACGAATGCCGTGACAACGCTAATTCAAGGCAATGCGTCACTGGGCGACATTTTCATCGATAGCCAAAACGTCTACCTCAACATCGGCGGCAGCATTAAGGTCGTTTCTAAGAATGGCGGCGCCGTGAACACGCTTGTCACTTCGACGACAGCCAAGGGTTACGCGTCAGATGGTCAATCCGTGTATTTTGTGGACGGAGGTTACATCCGCCAAGTAGCGGTGTCGGGCGGGACACCGACGAACGTCGTTTCGGTGACTGGTCAAACCGTTAGTAGCCTCGTGACGGACGGCACCACGCTCTATTGGTCCGATACCAGCGCTGGCGCGGGCACAGGAAAGATTTACGCATTCGTCAAGTCCCTTGCGGTGACAGGGACGAACGGCGCGATTCTCGTCAAGAAAGACGCGACCGACTCGACGAAAGCCGACGTTACGATCAATGGTGCTATGACTCAGGTATCAATCGCACAAGCCGCCATCTTCATGATCGCCGGCGGCGCTGCGAACGATGTGTTGACCGTCGACTTCTCAAACGGCAACCCCCTCCCCAATGGCGGCATCACTTTCGACGGCGGCGGAGGGACGAACACCGTCGCCATCATCGGCACCCCCGCCAACGACACCCTTACCGTCACCGCCGCCGGACTCACCTTCACCGGCGGAATTTTCGGCACCGTTCCCATCACCACCGCCAGCGTCCAGTCCATCCAATTTCCGGGCGGCTCCGGTGGCAATGACTCCCTCCACCTCACCGCCGGCACCTATACCGTGGACGCCGACACACTCACCGGTACGGCAAATGTCTCCGTGACCGTTGACCCCGCCGCCACCGCCAACTTCGCCACCGACCAACACCTAGCCAATCTCACTCTCAACGGCGGTGTCGCCAACCTCTCCACCACCCGCCATTCGATGTATGTCAACGGGTTGACGATCAACAACAACGGCCTGCTCGATATCGCCAACAGCTTTCTGTATCTCAATCGCACCGTAACCTCACTCGCAACGGCCAAGTCTTATCTCGATGCAGCCTACAACCTCCACGGCCTCAGCAACACCAACGCCCCAACCGCCGGAGACTACAAAGGTCTCGGTGGCATCACCAGTTCGCTCGCCAAAACCTCATACGCCACGGATCAAGTCATCGGCATAGGTTACTACGACGGTGCTCTGCAAGACCCGAACAATCCAGACTCCATCGGCCAACTCCTCGGCCCCAATTCCAACTCCGGGCATGGCACTGGCATTCCGCTCAATCAGATCCTCATTCGTCCCACTCTCACCGGCGATCTAAATGGGGACGGAGTTGTCAATTCCTATGATGTGAGTCTCTTTAACACCTTTGGGCTATTCAACACGGGTCCGACGGTTCTCGGTTGGCAGGGCGGTGACTTGAATGGCGACGGGGTTGTGGATACCAGGGATGTGACGATCTTCAACACCGTCGGGAATTTTAACGTTGGCGCATTTCCAGCCGTGGCCCCGCTTTCGGCCACTGTTACCGCCCGACTCCTGGCCGCCTTGCCGAGTGTGGTGAAATCATCAATCGCGATACCGACGACTACCGTTTCCTCTGCGACCCGAAAACCCCACGTCGCGCAAAGGGTTTTGAGGCACTTGGTTCACCATCTCAATCCGTTGGCACGCAGGGTTCACAAGTCGCTCAAGATCCCCCGACGCTAGTGCATTGTCACACTATGATTTTAGGGTATACCGACTTTAGCAAGTAGGGTCCGCTGGTACGCCTGCGGACCATCCCACCTACGAGCGGCGAATGGTCCGCAGGCGGACCTGCGGACCCTACAAGACTATTTTTAATAGTTTGTATTCGACTTTAAAGGCAAATGTTGAGGGAGCGAATAATTCCGGGTCTTCATGGAACTCGTTAGGAACATTTCAACCAAACACAATCGTTCCGAAAACACAGCAAGCACCCGCGTAACGATTGAAGCGCTTGAGCAGCGGCCTGGCCGAAGATGCCAACGACCGTTGTTGAAGGCCGGAAACCTGGAAAACGGTATGCGTCCCACAGCCGCCGTGGAGG
>JAYTTC010000404.1:0-5604 GCA_043745255.1 Verrucomicrobiales bacterium | reverse complement strand
AATCAGCTGGGTTGGCGGCGCGTTGCGCACCACGTAGACCGTGTGATCTACCAAAGCGAGCGAGGGCTCTCCCGAGAAAAAACGAGCTTCAGTCATGCCGCGCGACTGACCGTCGGGAAGGGTGACGACATGGGTGAATTCAAGGCCCTGCTTGGATTGCAGGAGTTCCGGAGTGAGTTGAATCACCTGGCCCGCGAAAAGCAGCGGCTTCCCGTCCATCTCCAAACGACCGTGCCCCCCCCATCGACAGAGCCATCGGAGAAGATCGACGCCGGTCAGAGAGATCACCTCCGACTCCGGCGGATCCTCTTTGTAGAGAGCGGTGACCCACTGAATAAAATCCCAGTCCGCTGGAGGAAAAAGCTCCTGCTCATGCGCTGCGCGTGTTTGCAGATCGGCGAGCTCCGCCACCGATCTTACCTTCTCGCCGGTGCGAGGCCGAAACAGATTCAGGCGAACGTCCAACGAGTGCAGAGACGGTTGCTCGGGCAGCGGCTTGATCTCGCAGAGCACCTTCAGATTGGCCCGGGGCGAGTCGAGATGGGTTGGCGAGGGCGGAAACATCCAATGCTCCAGCATCGATAGATGTCGCTGCTCGGCTTCGGCCTGTTCAATTTCCGCGAAACGAACTGCATTCGCGAACGGTTGAAGCTCGGTAGGGAGATTGCGTTGAGCCCGCAGGAAAAGCATGGCCACCTCCTCCACGCGATCCTTGCCATGGGCTGCCATGATGCGAGGCCACCAGTCCTGGCCTCCAAAGTCCTTTCGCGAAAGCGACAACCGCTCGAAGTAATCCTCGAGCAAGAGCCAGGCCCTCTGTGAATCAGCGCACTCGGAAAAAATCTTGAGAAGATCCTCCCGCTCCGACACGCGCAATCTCGGTTCCGACAGCTCTCGCCGGAGATCTGCAAGGGCCCCATACGTCTCCGAAAGGACCGTGTGATGTGCGTCGTATTTGGTGCTGGCTGAGAAACGCGATGAACGTCCGTTTTTACTCGATGCTTTCGCCATTGGCTGTAGTCCAAAAAATCAGAAAAGAAAGTGAGGCATCATCACGTCACAGACCGGCGCTCCCGGTCAATCAGAAATCTTGTCATCGACTTTTTAGTTCAGGTCGCAGGCCCGTCCGTCCACGACGCCATGCAAGACATCACTCACTGCTGAATCTACCAACCCCCCACTGGCGTCGGCTTGTCCGCCATCACGTCGGCCATAGCGCTCGGGGCGGGGACTGTGAAGCCTTGGCGACGGAGGAAGCCTACGATCAGAGCCTGGTTATTCGGTGAAGTTTTACGGCCTCACTGCGGAAGCATTGCCGAGATCTCTATGGCACCCCTTCGGCCAAATCTACGACGTGAAAAAAGTTCGCAACCTCTACTTGCCAATTCGATCACTTGCCCGGAAGCACCTCCAACCTGAGTTCAACTGAGCGTGGTGGTCACCAATACCATAGATAAAAACAATGACTGTTGGGCTTGAGGGTCTCCACCAACGTCCGATCATCCAAGAGTTGTACCTATTGACTTAACGAGTGCACCCAGGCTCGCCGCTGAACTCTGAACTTCGACACATCAAAGGCATACGTGAAGCATTTATTGCTGTAGTTACAGCTCGGCAGTTCTCCGACTTTCCCTATCGAGTAATTACCTCCCTTCGGACATTTGAATTCGTCAAGGCTTTTACCCAAGTGATTCGTCAGTGCAAGAATTGGGATCAGATCGCCTTCGCTCAGGTTTTGTTCCTGAGAGCAAACAGACTTGGCTACCTTGATATAGGCAAGATTACCGACACAGGCCGTTCTCTCGGCGAAATCGCGATTCTGCCTCTGGCGGATATACCAAAAGAGACCGATTATAACACAGGTTCCTGCAAGCCATACACGCGCCATCACGTGGAAACGGCCTCCGGCAATCTCGATCCTGAGGGGTCTAGCCATAAGTGAACATTTCCTCCACTCAAGTGCCTTATGTCAAGTATTGAGATCTGACCCTGGTTGACGCCCTGACCCTGTTTGACACCCTTTCGGGTCAGATCTCTTCACCCTTATATTTGGCTGGATGGATTTGGTTTTCGCATCGTTTCCATTCGGTTCCGCAGCGACTCGTAAATCCTCATCGAGTCGCTCTCTCCGTTTTTTCATGCGATCTCCCCACCCAAGAGACAATAATGAGCCCACTCAATAAGAACGCACTTCGTCCCCGATGCGGCATTCTCCTTTCAGAATATCCACAACGGTAAGCAAGTCGCGCTGAGGTCCGGTGACTCTTACCTCTGCAGACTTCACTCCCTGGCGCCAAACCGCGAGCACGGTCCCGGGCGGAGGCATCACGCCCACCGGAAATCGCACCACCGCAAACTGGCCGACGGCACGCACCGAGGTAATCTCCCCCACCATCTCAGCTCTCCAGGTCTCCGACGGTGGAGCGTTGGTGGCCTGAGCCCGCGTGCTGGGAGAAGGCGGCGCAGACCGAGCCGAGGGGCGCAGCGCTTTCGACGCTCCAGTACAACCGATCGCGAGCAGCGAAACGACCATCACCCCGGCACCGCGACGAAAGAGGAGTATCATCCGGTTGAGAGGTTACGGCGGATCGCAGGTTCAATCACGCTCGGGCCTTCCTCAGCTATCGCTTTCATCAGAGTTTCCACCCTTTGCGATAGTGGTATTGAAGAAACTCACCGGCCTCTGGGGCGTTCGACGCGCGAAGGTGTTTGGCATCCCATTCGAGTTTCTTTCCGGTTCGGAAAGCGACGTTGCCAAGTAGAACCGCTTCGGTAAGTGCGCCGGAGTAGTCGAAGTTACAGGTCGTCGACCCGCCGGACTTGCAGGCCTCGATCCACTCACGGTGATGGCCGATTGAATCCGGAATCACCGCCACCGGTCTCTGAAAGTCGGCGAACCGAGCTTCGGGAAGCAGGACGTGTTTATCGTAGTCCGCAAGAAGCATGCGACCGTTCTCGCCGACGAACAGGGTGCCATTGCCCCATTTTGGAAGCATTCCCTCCGCGAAGTGAGGCGGACGTTTATCGCCATGATACCAGGTGAGCACGACCGGCGGCTGCTTGCCTCGCGCCGGGTAGGTGTAGCGCACGACGAGAAAATGAGGCGCGCTCTCGGGATGAGGCTTCGGCCCGTCCAATACCTCGACAGTCTGGGGGATCGTGAGGCCGAGTGACCAATGGGAAAGATCGATATGATGGCATCCAAGATCGGCCAGTGTGCCACCGCCGAAAGCCCACCAGTTTCGCCACACGAACGGAAGATAGGCGGAATGGTACGGACGGTATTGGACCGGCCCGAGCCATTCCTCGTAGTGGAGCCCCGAGGGCACCGGCGGCGTTTCGGTGGGTCGCTCCTTGTTTCCGAAGCCTCCTCCGACCCAGACATGAACCTCGCGAACCGTGCCGATGGCTCCGCTCTGCACCAACTCCACCACTCGACGATAATTCTTCCCCGCGTGGATTTGCGTGCCCATCTGGGTGACCAGCTTCTTACTTTTGGCGAGCTCACGAATGGCGCGGCACTCGGAGACAGTGCGCGTCAGCGGCTTTTCGCAGTAAACATGACGTCCGGTGTGGAGCGCCATGGCAGTCGCCACCGCATGGGTGTGATCGGGGGTCGCCACGACCACCGCATCGAGATCCTTGCGCTCGAGCGCGCGCCGAAAATCAGTATAGGTTTCGGCAGCGGGAAACTTTTGTTTGGCGGCTGCGAGAAACTTTTCATCGACGTCCACCAGCGCCACAACATTCTCGCTGGTGATATTGCCCAGGTTCCAGCCCGCCTGGTTCGCGGTACCGATCATTGCGATATTGAGTTTTTCGTTGGGAGAGATCCGGCGAGCAGCTCTTACAAGGGGCGAGCCCGCCATGGATATTCCCGCGGTGGCGAGAGAGGTTTGCCGCAGGAAGCTTCGTCGAGTCAGTGGCGTATTCATGATGTGTGAGCTGAGAGTTGATAACTCCGACGCGCCACGAGCAGCAAGCCCAGAGTCTCAGCGCGGGGTGAGACGGCCCAGCCCTTAGGGACCGCGCGCAAAGCTGGCGTTTTGCCAACGCGTTCTCCAATACTCAGCTCATGCAAATCGCAGTGGGTATCATCACGGTTTCCGACCGTGCGTCACAGGGGCTTTACGACGACCTCGGCGGGCCGGCTGTCAAGTGCGCGGCTGAGGGCTACGGCTGGAAGATCGTCGCCGAGGCATTGGTACCGGATGAGCGACCCGACATCCAGCGTGCCATTCGCGAACAGATCAACAAGGGATGCGGTCTGGTGTTGACCACGGGAGGAACGGGCGTGGCGTTGCGCGATGTGACTCCGGAGGCCGTCAGAGAAATCGCTATCCGCGAGCTCCCCGGTTTTGGCGAGGTGATGCGCGCGGAATCGATGAAAATCACGCCCAACGCCATTCTATCGAGAAGCTTGGCAGCGGTGGTCGATCACACCCTGGTGATCTGCCTTCCAGGAAAACCGAGTGGAGCGGTGGAATGCCTCGGCTTCGTGGTTCGCGCAATCCCCCATTGCGTGGAAGTATTGCAGGAAACTCCGACAAGTTGTTGATCCCAACGAAAGAGGAAACGAAGCGCTAGCAGGACTTACGTCCGTTGGGGATGAGTTCGGCAGGCTGCTAGGATTTGCACGCGAGTAAAAAGACTCGCGTGCCATGTTCTTGCCAGACTTTGGCGTGCGCGATGCCCGCCTTCCGAGCCAGAGCCTGCCACTCCCCCACACGCCATCCGCGCTTCACCGAGAGCACGCCGTCTTCGCGAATCTCACGAGGACACTGTAGCGCGAAGAGTAGGGTCCAAACCGCTGCCGCAAAGATTGGATTGCGATGAAGGTCATAGATGAACACCGCGCGGCTCGCCACGCGCCACGCCTCAGCGAAGTGTCTGACTACGTCCTCCTCGTTCTCCAGGTGATGAGTCATCGTGGTGGCGGTGACCACATCAAAACTGCCATCATCAAAAGGAATCGAAAGTGCGTTCGCCACCACATGTCGACCTTCGGCATTGAGCTGGGCTGCCAGAGGATTCATCTCCAAATTGGTAAACTCCCATTGCATCCCCTGGGTTGCGGCGGCGACTTCAACCAAGTTACCGAGCTGACCTGCTCCCGCGCCGACATCGAGAAACGTAAGGTGCTGACACTCGGCTCGGCCCAACTCGCGCGGAAGGCAGGAGAGGTAGGGGGCTTCAGCCCGCGTGAGGCGATTGATCCGATCTAGCCACTGGTAATATTCCCTCAGATCAGCGAGCGTCTGCCCGGGAGCATCAAAGTGCTCCCGCTGCGCCGTTCTTTGGGTTAAGAACATGTATCGAAATAAACTGATTGATTCCCCGTTACAAGCCCGGCGACCCCGTTGGATGCGATGGTCGCTCCGCGCTGCTGTCATGGTGATTGTATTCCTCGGCCTCGGGCGTTTCTCAGAATGGGTGGGCCGGGACGCGACCCATTCACGGGCCGGATTTGGCCGCGGCATGCTTCATGGAGCCGCGATGCCTCTCGCCCTTCCGAAGATCGCTCTCGGAAGCGATGTGGCCATCTATGCCAATCTCAACGCGGGCCGATCCTACAATCTCGGATATACCCTCGGAGTGAATCTC
>JAYTTC010000403.1:0-5612 GCA_043745255.1 Verrucomicrobiales bacterium | reverse complement strand
TTTGCCGATCCCCCCGCCTCTGTTTTCACCGACCCGAATTGGTCCCGCTTCTCTCGCCTCACCGGAATTGATCTGCGCAGCCTGCCGCTCAGCTACCTGGTGCTCGACCGACGTCCCCCCGCGATGCTCTCGCACGAAACCGTACGCATGATCGGTCGACCCCGGGTGTACAAGGCGCACGCGCTTCTGCTGGGCTGCAGCCCCGATGGGGTCTGCGAGTGCCGCCTCTCGAAACGCAACTTGCCTGAGATTTTCAAGCGCGCCAGGAAAGACCAGCTCACCAGCCTGCAAGAATGGAGGCTGGAAGGCACGGAAATCGCCGGGCTGAAAGAATGCCTGCCCGAGTGAGCCGCTTACCGCGGTAAGGGCGGAGCGCCCGACGCTTTCCGCGGTCCGCGCCGGGGCAGAGGGGCGCGCAGCTTGAGGTAGAGCCAAGTCTCGAGCGGGCGGAACGGACGAAGCCACGCGTAGAAAGGGGAGTAGATCAAGCGAATCCGGATCACCGAGAGCAGCATGGTGATCGAGGTCTTTCCCAAGACCACCTTGGATCCCACTTTGTCCGTCCAGACGGTAGGGAACTCCAGGATCCGAAAGCCGGAACGCCTTAGGGAATAGAGTAGATTGATGTCAAACGCCATGTCCGCGATCCGCAGTGAATCGTGGATCTTCTCGATCGCCGCGCTGCGGATCACCTTGGCACCGCATTGAGTGTCACGCACTCCCATGCGGAAGAATAACTCCACGATGAGATGAAATATCCGACTTGCAAACTGACGCTTTCCGCTCTGCTCCTGACGCAGTACCGCGCCTTCGATCCATCGCGAGCCAATGACGCAGTCCGCTTCTCCGCAACCTTCCACCAGATCCAGAAAATCCTTGGGTGCTGTCGCTCCGTCGGCGTCGACGTAGCCCACCAGATCGTAGAGGGAAGCCAGCTTCAGGCCTTCGATGATCGCTCCGCCTTTGCCGATGGCGTCGGGGAAGTCCATTGCACTGATAAATGGGAATTCGGCCGCAGTTTTTTGAACGACGGCCAGCGTACCATCGACGCAGCCGTTGAGCACCACCACGATGTTGAATCGACCCCGATAATGGGCACGCAGGTAGGCCCCGTACTCTCGGAGTACGGGCTCGATGCGCTGTTCCTCATTATAGGCCGGAATCAGCAGCAATAGGCTGGGGGCTGGGTCGGGCACGCGGAGTAACTATCACGTAAAAATCGGAAAGCAATCGGGATTCCAAGAAAAGTCGTGGCAAGACACTTCCTCTGGTCCTCCACAACAGCCGCGAAGAGGCGCAAGGATCGCATAAAAGACGGAGCCTCTGAAAAAGCTCGGTTGCTTGAATGTCCATGGCTCATGCCGGACCCATCACCCCCGACATCGGTAATGCAGAATGTCGAAGTCCTCTCCCTCACGCAGTTTACCCGCCAGTTCAAAATCCGACTCAAAAGGCGGAAAGAACGTATCCCCTTCCACCGTGCGTTTCACCAGACTGAGATAGAGATCAGAACACATCGGGAGTGCCTGCGCGTAGATCTGAGCCCCGCCGCAGATAAACACCTCGGAGTCTTCCTTCTCGGGATGAATTTCGGAAAAGTCCCTCACCCACCGCACGCCCTCGTGAACAAACGGGCTTCGGCTCAGAACGAGAGTGGTGCGATTCGGCAGCGGACGCCCAATCGACTCAAAAGTCTTACGCCCCATCACCACCACTTGACCGGTGGTCATTCGCTTGAACCATTTAAAATCCTCAGGGAGATGCCACGGGATTCCGTTACCGTTGCCGATCACCCGATTGAGAGACATGGCGGCGATGGCCTTGAACGGTTTCATCAATTGGATCGGAAATCGGAAGTAGAATGAACGCGGGCTAGAGATGCCAATTCAAACCGCGATCGGTGCTTTGATGGAGGGGTGAGGATCGTAGCCCACCAGGGCAAAGTCCTCGAAAACGAAGTCGTGGATGTTCTTCACGCTGGGATTCAGAGTCACCGTCGGGAGCGCCCGCGGCTCACGGCTGAGCTGCAGACGAGCCTGCTCGACGTGGTTTGAGTAAAGATGCAGATCGCCGAAGGTGTGGACGAAGGTTCCCGGCTTGAGTCCGCAGACCTGGGCTACCATCAGGGTCAACAGAGCGTAAGAGGCGATGTTGAACGGCACTCCGAGAAAAATATCAGCACTCCGTTGATACAACTGACAGCTCAGCTCACCCTCTTGAACATAGAATTGGAACAGGCTGTGACAGGGAGGTAGAGCCATATGCTCCACTTCTCCCACATTCCAGGCGCTGACGATGAGACGTCGGCTGTCCGGAGTGGAACGGATCTGCTCGATCACCCGATCGATCTGATTGATCGATCGGCCATCCGCTGTCCGCCAGTCGCACCACTGTGCTCCATAGACTCGGCCGAGATTGCCATCCTCGTCCGCCCACTCGTCCCAAATGGAGACCCCGTGATCCTTCAGATATTTGATGTTGGTGTCCCCCCGAAGGAACCAGAGAAGCTCATAGAGAATTGACTTGAGGTGCACCTTTTTGGTGGTGACGAGAGGGAACCCGTCCGCAAGCGGAAAACGGGTCTGAGCCCCGAAAAGGGAGTAGGTGCCGGTGCCAGTGCGGTCCGACTTGAATTTGCCGTCTTCGAGAACCTGACGGAGCAGTTGGTGATACTGAACCATGGGGACGGGTGATACGCTGAAAGCGTCGCACTGTGAAGAAGAGAACATCCTCGCTCAGAGATTCCGAGTTGATCAGAGGTTTATGCGGAACAGAGGGGACGGGGCGGCGACACCCCCGGATACCCCTCGGTCGGCTACGAACCCTCTGCGGGGACAAGTTTCTCCCGGGTCACATCCCATTCCACCCGTCGCATCTGATGTCCCTGGGAAACCTCGTCCAGAAAAGCCACCACCAGTCGCTGAAGGTCCCGTTTCTCCTGTTCCAGCCACCAGGCAAGAATAGGCAGCGAGAGCAGGATCAGCCAAACCCAGGGGAACTCGTGCTGGACCACTCCGATGACCAGAAGCTCGAGCCCGAGAAAGGAGCCGAGCAGGAGTTTCGCAGGGAGCGACATGGAAAGACTAAGCCGACAGCGCACCAGACCGGTCAGCACACCCTCCGATACGGTGATGATCTGACACTGGCTCCAACGATTGCCGTATATCTCGACATCATGGTCGCTCCAACCTACGTCAGCCTTGCTCTGCCAGCCTTGCCGATCCAGGGAGCGGAGGACGCTATCCAGAAAAATCTGCCGATCGATTCCCGCAGGAGACCAGTAACAGAGCTGATCGGGAGTGCCCTCCCGTGAGAGACGCTCCAATGCCTCGTGCCGGGCCCAGCTCTCAGGCGGGGAATTCGGAATCCCGATCCGACCCCGATATCGAGCAAGACCGCGGACGATTGGCTGCAGTAGAAACAGGAGTGACACTAGCGGACGAGACCACATCCGCCGTTTGGCAGCCGGGATCTCCGCCTGGCTTCCGGCCATCACACAGACCCCGAGAGAGAGCGCGAGGGCCACTGCCGCCAAGGGCAATAGAGCTGAAAAAGCCACCGTCAACACCCATAGCGGAAGGGTCACCAGCGAGTAGAACTCGATGCTGATAAAGAATCCCATCACCGAGGCTGGCTGCGCTGAGTAAAGAGTCTGGAAAAATCCCGTCCCGAAAGGGCCGCGGTAGATCATCGCAGGCCGGAACAGAATCCCGAGCTTCGCCGGGGAATAGATCCGTCCGCGCCAGATGCTGGCACCGATCGCATTAAAATTCTCTGGATGCTTCCTCACCAAGAGAGCTTCGGCCTCGCCATATCCGCGCTGCTGGCGCAGATAGGCGGCGAGGTTGGAACGGCGATAGTGCCAGACGAACCCCGCCGAACTGAATCCGATGCGATAGCCCCGCTGCTGCAATCGCCAGCAAACATCCACATCATCCCCGGCGAGCCGGAAGATCGGATCGAATCCCCCGATGTCATCCAGGGCCCACTTATAGAACGCCATGTTGCACCCGGGAATATGCTCCGCGACACGATCATCAAGCATCACATGCGCAGGCCCTCCCGGAGAGGCCATCACCGCTGCGGCAACGGGCGAGTCCTCTGGCGGAAGGAAATTGTGTCCTCCCATTCCAACGAAATCTCCCGATATCAAATCGCTCACCAGATGATAAAGCCAATCCTCATCCGCACGGCAATCCGCATCGGTAAAGGCCACGATCTCACCCGTCGCGGCATGAATGCCGGTGTTTCTGGCAAAGGAGAGACCCTGGTTAAAGTGACGCTCGTAACGAACCGTTTTATACAGCTGCGCGATCAGCGGGGTGCTGTCGGTCGAGCCGTCGTCGACCAGGATCACCTCATAGTTTGGATAGTGGAGACTATTGAGCGAGTCGAGACAGGCTTTGAGAGTGCGAGCTCCGTTGTAGCAAGCCACCACCACGGAAACGCGCGGGTAGCGCGACAGAGGAAAGTAGGGAGCCATTCCGAAGCCCCGCCGCACAGCGTTGAAAGACGGTTTGGGCACACGATCCCACGTCGTTAGCCCCATGCCCCAGTCCTTGACCTGACGTCCATCCTTGCACCAATCGTCGGTGAAGCTGAAGATCACGGTGCCCGCCAGACCGCTCCGGAACACGGCTTCAATGTGCCAGGCTAGAATTTCCTCTTTGCGATCCTCTCCCTCACGAATAGAATCGATACCGAACTCTCCTATGATCAGCGGCTGGGAGTCCGCGATCATCTGGAGGCGGGCGAGGTAATTCTCGAACGGCTGCCGATTGTGCAAGTACACATTAAAGCAAACGAAGTCGAGTTTGCGCGGGCGAAGGAATTCCGTGGGGGGATAGTTCGCGAAGGTGCAGAGGCACTCGGGATCGATTTGCTTGGCTTCGGACACCAACTCGTCGATGAAATCCTCGGTGGCCCGCGCGCCGTTCCATCGAACGATGTCGGCGGCGATCTCGTTCACTACGCTATAGGCAAACACCGCAGAATGCCCAGCGCAGCTCCGGACTGCCTCACGAACCGCGGAGCGAGCTTGTTCCTGAGGACGATCATCATCGAGAAAGCAGAGATGTTTGTTCCACGGGATGTCGATGAGCAGCTTGAGGTGAAACTCCTCCGCCAGATCGAGAAGCCAGCGCGGAGGCACGTGGTAAACCCGAAGCAGGTTGGCTCCCAACTGGGCAATACTCTCGAAGTCTCGTCGCGTCTGCTGCTGCGATGCAAAAAAGTCGCCGTCCGCATTGGGAGCGAAAGGCCCGTAGGTAATCCCCTTGGGATGAAACTTGCGCGTGCCCAACCGCAGGCACTTGCCGTCAACGCGCACACGCTGAGCCACTAGAGCGCTCGATACCATTGAGTTAAGACTGCACCCACCGGTTGGTTCATCAAAGTGGGCGCAGGAAATATCAGACAACAGGAACCGGAGCAAGCTGTCGTGTGGGCCGCCAGCAGTTCTTCTCCGCCCCGATCGTCCGATACGGACGACACTACAGAAGACGGAAACCGCGTCAGCGAGCGCTCACTGCAGTTCTGTAGCGTGGGCCGTATCGGCCCATCCCCCCGCCCCGATCGTCCGATACGAACGACACTACAGAAGACGGAAACCG
>JAYTTC010000402.1:0-1546 GCA_043745255.1 Verrucomicrobiales bacterium | reverse complement strand
CACTTCACTTCCTGCGATTCCATCGCCTGGACACTCCCACCCTCCAGAACAGTGATCTCCAAGGCACCTCGCCGAGCGACGAACGCGGCCCCTTCTTGATCCCCTTTTATTCGGCGGCTCGACCACACGACAAATCCGCCGACAATTAAGACCATGAGCCCACAGCCGATCCACCATCCCCTCCGTTGTTCTCCCAGTGTTGGCATATCAATCACTTTACCTTTGGAGGCTGACCCTCCTCCCAAAGACCGTTTTCCCGAATATACAGAATCCCCATATTATTCCAAAACTGAAGCCTCGTGAGCGTATGGCTCACCAGGGCTTGAGTCCTCTGGTTGAGGGAATCATTCAGCGCGTTCTGCGCATCGACCTGATCCTGCGCCTTCGCACGACCGAGCTCAGCGAGCAAACCCTGCTCCTCCACCCGTCGTTTGGCGATGCCCACTCCCAGCTCCGCGATCTCATAGTTCCGTTTAGCCTGCTCCAAGGTGCGCCAACTCTCGCGCACCTGAAGTTTGATCTGATCCTCCCGAAGCGAAAGCTCACGAGCTGACCGATCTTGGCTGATGAATGCGGCACGATAGGCGTTCCTCTCCGCTTTCCGATCGAATGGCAGATCCACGTCCAAACCCGCTCTCCAGTTGTAGCGCGCCGGATCGGGAAGCGGGAAGCCCCGCGAAGTGTCCGGGCCGCTGTTAAACCCGCCGCTGGCGACCAGGTCCACTCGCGGTTTGAGAAAATTGCGCGCGATCTCGGTCTTGCGCAGCGTGTCCGCGTACTGATCCTTGCTGTTCATGTAATCCAGCCTTGCCGCTAATGCGACCTCGATGGCTTGATCCAGCGGGATCACCAGATGCCGGATCTGGAGTCGTGTGAGTTCGCCATCCTCCAGCACGATATTCGTCTCGATGGAAAGCCCCAGCTGCAGTTTGAAATCATCCAAAGCCTGACGGTAGTTTCGAACGGCATTGATCCAGGAACTTTCCACCGAGAGCTGCTGCTGCTCCAATCGACCCAGTTCGGCCTGCGCGATTCTTCCCTCTCTGGCGAGCGCGCGGGTGCGTTCGGCGTTCTTGCGCGAACTTTCGAGATTCGCATAGCTGTTATGCACCGCATCTCGATTGCCGAGGACGGCGTAGTAGGCACTCGCCACTTGGACGCTGTATTCCTTTCGAAACCGAGTGAAATCCCGAGTCTCATAGAGTAGGTCTCGCTCGGCTTGAGTCAGATTTTCTATCTGCTGTTTGAACCCGGCATCTCGCAGCAGGGGTCGAACGAAGGTCCCTGCCACTTGGGAGTGCGCGACCGATCGGGGATCGCCCGTGAGAAACCTGAGGAAGTCGGTCGTAAACGCGGCGCTCACACGGCCGATATCCCGGATGAGCCATCCGGCATTGACCGAGCCGTTGGCCCCCGCCTGGTGCTGCTCCACTAGATTATCGCTCAGCACGGCCCTCACCTTGGTCGGATCCGCCGGATCCGGGATCAACGAGACCGCCTGGTCCGTTCGAACATCAAACGTTCCATGCCCACTTCCCGAAAAGAG
>JAYTTC010000401.1:0-5628 GCA_043745255.1 Verrucomicrobiales bacterium | reverse complement strand
TACGCGGCGGACATCACGACGTGGCTGCTCCCACGCCGCAGCACGTCGGCGCTGAACGCGGCGGGTGCTCTCGTGGCCCCGACGGTAGATCTCGGATTGGCCTCGGGAGGCTCGAGTGTCCCACCGGCTGAGAGCCTCTTGCCGGCAGTGCTCTATCGTCGCCAAGTTCCGAGCGACCGATTCCCAACCGTGTCGGGTGCCACCATTCAGGTCTCACCCATGCTGGCCAAGATCGCCGCATTTTTATACAATTCGCGCATCCGCCCCGCCGAGCTAACCATCCGCGATCCGTATATCGGCGTTATTTCTCGAGAAGACTCACCGATCCCCAACTTCAATCTCCTTAAGGATTCTCTCGATTTGTTTCTTCTGGACACCCAGCCCGTGACCAAAGGTGCCCGCTATCACTACACGCTGGTGAGGTTCTCCGCCTCGGATGGCGAAATGCTGGAGTCCATCGATGCCGGCGAGCTGCTCATCCCCTAAATCAACCGCCACTATGACTCGCCGATTGCTTCTCCTCGCCCTGGTGACTGCCGCACCCGTGCTCTACGGCCAACGCATCGTCACCCTGGAGACGGCCACAGAACTCGTCACGCCAGCCTCATTTGACTCGGGACCGAATGATGATCTCGCGGTGCTCGACCGTGCGAGCGGCGTGCTCCGCATCGGCATGTGGAATGGAACCACCCTCACCTGGACCGACACGTCAGCGGGGGTGGAAGGTGTGGACTATCTGGGTGTGGGATATCTCGAGCTCGCGCCCGCGACTCGAGCCATGAGCGTCGCTGTAGGAAAAGCGCTCGCGCCGACTTTGGACGTCTACACGCCCGCCACCAGCCAGCGTTTTCGCCTGAGTGGGCTGGGTGTCCTCCCATCCACATGCGTCGTCATGCCTCTCGGGGGCACAGCATTGGATGACGTGTTGGTGGGGTCCAGCGGGGTCTATGGGACCAACACCGGACTCGCTGGATTGCTCAACAGCGGCGCGTTCACCGTTCCCACGCTGGCCGATTGGAAGGTCGCGGGTCAGCTCACCCTGGGCAGTCGCGTCAGCCAGGGGGCGGCCTTCATCTCGGACGGCACCGCACTGGAGATCTGGGTGAGTCAGGGCTTCCCGAACATGAAGCGTCGGGCGCGCCTTGCCGGGCTAGCCGTCGGCACACGTTACGCAGCGGGACACTTTGGTCCGGCGTCGCCGGACTCGTTTGTTCTGTGGATGCCGGGGTCCACAAGTTTTCAACACGCCTCGATCCTGGCCGACGGAATTTCGTTCACAGTGCCTGAGACTTGGAGTGCTGGCCTCCCCCTCGGCAGCCTTCAGGTGATCACCTCCAACAGTGCGCAAGACTGGTTGCTGGCCATCAGCCCGGATGGCACCACGGCCCAGCTCTTCAACTTTGCTCCCGGATCCCCGCCCGAATTGCGACAGAGCTTTTCTGCGCCAACCGGCACGTCGTTCACCGCCGCCACTGCTCAGGGCAGCGGCCACCTTATTCTGCTCAATGGCTCGGATGGACACACCACAGGCTGGCAGAGGGCGACCTTCAACGGCACCAGCCACGCCCTCTCTGCCAATACCACGCTGCCCGACCTGAAGCCCTCTCGCTTTTCGCCCACTGTCTTCCTGTTTAGCGCCGAGCCATGGGTGGATCCCAGCGCCTCACTGATGAGCACGCGAGACATCGGGGATTGGACCACTTTCGTCACAGCAGCTACAGCCACCGCTCTCACCGATTTGGGCGCCCCAAACGGGCTAGGCTCGATTGCTAACATTCCGGTTTCTGGGCTGGGCGGCTCCTTCCCGCTCCCCAATCAAGTCGCTTCCGCCATCTCTCTCGCCTCGCTCGGATCGAGCGGCTCCACCGTTGAGCCGACCCCTGTGTTTACGCCTCCTCCGGGCACATACTCGGCGACGCTTGATCCGGTGAACCAGAACTCCTTCGTCGCGTTGCCCGTCAACCTGACCACCACCCTTCCAGCGGGCATCCGCTGGCGCCTCAGTGGCGGCGTTTGGCAGGATTACTCCGCTGATCGCCCGCCCGCCCTGACTGGCGAGGCCACTCTCGAAGCCTATGTGGTAAATGCCAATGGTGGGCCTCTGGGTCCGATCACCCGCGGGAGCTATCGTTTCGGCCCGACGCCTCCTTTGGAAACCGCTGCGTTCGTCGACGCCAACGGCAATGGGCTCTCTGATTCCTGGGAAAAGATGCATGGCCTCTCCGATCCCGCAGGTGACGCCGACAACGACGGCTACACCAACCTCCAGGAGTTCACCGCCAACACGGATCCACGCGATGCCAAGAGCGTCCCCGGCGGCGACAATCTGTTGCCCTTTGGCAATGCCGAAGGGTTGGTGGGTGGCGATGGAAGCGTCGTCGTAGCGATTCCTGGCTGGACGGTCTCGGGAAATTTAACCGTGACAAAATGGGGAACAGGTGGGTTTCCTGGCGCGGCCTCTCCTGGTCCCGTGGATCGTGGAGCGAACTTTTTCTCCGGCGGTTCCAGCGGGGTCATCAACACCGCAACCACCGTCGTCAACCTATCGGACACACCGGCGCGAATCGATTCAGGCATGGTCGCCGTTACCTTGTCCGGTTGGCTGGGTGGCTATTCCTCGCAGGCAGATTCCGCCACCTTGACCGCCACGTTTCTCGATTCTGCAGGCGGTCGGCTTAACTCCTTCCACATCGGTCCTGTCACTCCGCAGGATCGAGATAACACCACTGCTCTGGTGAAGCGGAGTGCGAGCCATGTCGTGCCAGCCAAGGCCCGCCGAGCAGAAGTGGTGCTCGAAATGAGGACCGATGGTCAGTGCTGCTTCAACGACGGTTACGCCGATGACCTTAGTTTCGTTCTCCACGACAACCAGCGGCCCATCGCAAACACCGGTCCTTCGCAAACCCAATCCGTGTCAGGTGGTGAGATCATCGCCATCGACGGCAGCGCTAGCTTTGATCCAGAGAGCGGGCCTCTGACCTACAGATGGTCACAGTTGGCAGGGCCTCTTGTCACTCTCACGGGTGACGCAACCGCGAAAGCTTCGTTTACCGCGCCGGCGGTGACAGAGCTTACGATTTTCTCCTTCCAACTGATCGTAAACGACGGCGTTCAAGGCAGTGCACCCAACACGACTCAGGTGACCTTGAGTCCGCCAGCCCTCATCGCGGACACGATCTTTGACAATACTCAGGGCACGGACAACGGGAACACTTACGCCGACTCGACTGTGCGACGGGCGTGCAGGTTTTGCCTCGAAACCCAGGCCTACACCCTCGATTCCGTGGCCTTGCTCCTGAACAGTAGCCAAATCGCAGTCAATCCCATCGTGCAACTTAAGATTTACTCCTCCGATCCCTTGACTGGTAAGCCGAGTGTCGATACCGGGCTGGTGATGACCCTTTCCGGAGAAATCAACCCCATCGTCTTTAAAGCGGTAAGCGGCTCAACCGAACGACTCGTCACCTGGACACCCGCAACTCCCTTCGTTCTCGCCGCCAATCGCTGCTACTGGGCGGTGCTCATTGTGGAGAGCGGAGAAGTGTTGTTGGCCGCGAGCTTAACTAAACCCTCCGGTGCAGCTGGAACCTTTGGTGCCACTTTCTCCCGTGATGCCGGGGCCACCTGGGGCACTCCCGATCTTGAGAGCAATCGTAAAATGCTGATCCACGGTTTCGCCTCAGGCGAACCGGAAGGCCTGGCCGTTATCGGTTTCAACCCGATGAGTCAGGAGCTGCAACTGGGTTTTCCCACCGAACTGGGACATACTTACGTCCTGGAGACTCTCCAGGAGTTGACTGCTGGCAGCTGGGGTGAAGTGCCCGGCACTGCCCAGCTTGGTGACGGCACGCGCCGTCAGGTCGCCATCCGCTTGAATGTGAACCAGCCTCACCGGTTTTACCGAGTAAGGCGGTCGCCGTAAGCCCGCGCCTTGACAGACCCTATTCCTGACTCCATGCAACTGTGAGAAACGCCAGACAAGGTGGATGCCTATTGGCACGATTATATCGCCACGAATCCTGCCTTTGATCCCGAACGAGAATGCTAAATCGATGCGTTATGATGGGTGCTGCGCGCTATTTGCGAGCCCTGGCCTTGGAGACGGGAGGCGAGGCGCTGGGTCTGAGCAGATGCAGGTCCCCCCGTTCCAGGATCTCCCACTGCACCTCCTCTCCGGCCTCCAATCCGATGGCCGCCGCCTTCATCGGTTAGCAGCAAAAGCTCCGGTGGTTCTGCTTGAGATGCGCACTGGACCGATCCACTACTCAGTTGGCAGACACTCCGGAGAACCAGTTGGAGTATCCCCAGCCCTCAACGCAAAAGAAGGGATGTGGCTTTCCCGTGATGAAGCTGGCGGTGCTCTTTTCCCTGGCCAGTGGAGCTATTCTGCACGCGATCACCGGCAATCTTCACATGCATCATCTTAGACTTTTCCGCCAGCTCTGGGATTGCCTCAAGAGCGGAGACATTCTCATGGGCGATCGGCAGGGGGTCTGAGGTAAATCCGAGGATAGCGGCTTTTGTTCACGCCCGTGGTCGGCTGGGCTAGAACTGGGACTTGTGTTCCCTTCGGTCGTCCCGTACTTGTCTGTTCGGCACGTGGAAAGAACGCCGCCTAACTCCGGATTGTCTCGATATGAGACTCTTGATGCGGTGGGCCTACCCGGAAGAGGGTTTTTTCTGAGTGCGAACGACCGGGGGCCATCGCCGACGTCCGACTAATGTTTAGCGCATGACTGATCGAGTGCTCGTAATCGTCCCGACCTACAACGAACGGGAAAATCTGCCGCCCTTGGTGGATCGAATCCTCGCGCAGTCCGCCGGCGTGGACGTCCTGGTGGTCGACGATAATTCTCCCGACGGCACGGGACAGCTTGCCGATCAGCTCGCCGGCCAGAATTCGCGGGTCAAGGTGCTGCACCGAGAAGAGAAGGATGGGTTGGGTCGGGCGTATATCGCCGGGTTCAAGTGGGCCTTACAGAGGGACTACGAGTTTATCTTCGAGATGGACGGCGATTTTTCCCATAACCCGGCCGATGTTCCGTCCTTCCTGGAGGCGGCACAGGCGGCGGATCTCGTGTTGGGCTCGCGTTACTCGAACGGGATTCGGGTGATCAACTGGCCTCTCAACCGTCTTCTCCTGAGCATGGGGGCTGCGAAGTACGTTCAGATCATCACCGGGATGCCCTTTGCCGATCCCACCGGAGGCTACAAGTGCTTTCGACGGATCACGCTGGAGAGCATCAATCTCGATGCGATTCGCTCCAATGGCTATAGCTTCCAGATTGAGATGACCCACCAAGCATGGCGGCAGGGGCTTCGGGTGCGGGAGGTCCCAATCATTTTCACGGATCGTTTTCAGGGAAATTCGAAGATGTCCTTGAAGATCGTGAAGGAGGCGCTCTGGATGGTCTGGAGCCTCTGGTTCCAAAACGGGTTGCGTCGATCGCCCAAGCGTTCTTTATGAACTAGCAGGCGTTCGGACTTCAGCGCCAACGGCGCGGCCCATCATGGAACGGCCCTTTGGCTCAGTAGTGTTCGGCACAGAAGTTGAGGAGGGAGACTGGGCACCGTTGCGGGTGTAAGAGGGCCGCTTCTGGTTGGTCAGAGCCTGCGCCATCGGATCGT
>JAYTTC010000400.1:0-5632 GCA_043745255.1 Verrucomicrobiales bacterium | reverse complement strand
TCGAGCGCCAACGGCGCGGCCTCATCCCAGCCTGGGGCCAACGCCCCAGGACAACGTCGCAAAAACACCCTAAGGGCTGAAGGCCCGCCCTATCACCCGCGCGGATGGATCGGGCCTTTGGCCCTCGAATTCCTGTCCGCACTCCTCGTGTTTCAATCTAAAATCGCGGATCCAAAATCTAAAATGAGAACTGCGGATAGCCGATGACGTATTTCGAATTTGAATACTGACAGCGGGGTGAGGCGAGCTGGTAGCGTGGGGCCATGGCAAAGAAGCTATTTCTGCTCGACGGCATGGCACTCGCCTACCGGGCGCACTTCGCTTTTGTTCAGCGTCCGATCCGCACCTCGCAGGGGCTCAATACCTCGGCTCTGTTCGGCTTTACCCTGGCGTTGTTGGATCTGCTCGAGCGGGATCAACCCACGCATCTCGCGGTTGCCTTTGACACCTCGGCCCCGACCCAGAGGCATATTGATTTTCCGGAATACAAGGCGCAGCGCGAGGCCATGCCGGAAGATCTGAGCGTCGCGATTCCGAATCTGTTCCGGCTTTGCGAGCTGATGCGCATTCCCGTGTTGAAACTCGATGGATTCGAGGCCGACGATATCATCGGCACTCTAGTGAGGCGCGCCGAGAAGGAAGGATTCACGTCCTACATGGTCACTCCGGACAAGGACTTCAGCCAGTTGGTGGACGCCAACACCTTTCTCTACAAGCCAGGACGGGGCGGGGAGCCAGCGGAGATCCAGGGGATCCCCGAAATTCAGGCAAAGTGGGGCATTCAAAGACCCGAGCAGGTCATCGATATCCTGGCTCTTTGGGGCGATGCATCGGACAACATTCCAGGAGTTCCGGGAGTGGGCGAGAAAACGGCCTCAAAACTGATAGCACAATACGGGAGCGTCGAGAACTTGATCGCGCACGCAGGCGAGTTGAAGGGGAAGCTCAGGGAGAACCTCGAAACCCATGCGGAACAAGCACGGCTCTGCTATCGACTCGCGACCATCAATATCGACGTGCCGATCGACGTCCGTCTAGAAGATCTCCAGCGTCGCGACTTCGATGTCACCTCGCTTCAAGCATTCTGTGTCGAGTTTGAGTTTAACTCGCTCGGCAAGCGAATGTTTGGAGATCAGTTCAAGGCGGGACGCGGCACGGCAGCCCTTTCCACCCAACCGGTCACAACGGTCCCTGCTGCCCCGGTTTCTCAAAAGCCCACTGCCTCAGGGGAGGGGGAATTATTCCTCTTTCCTAACGACGAACCGGTCATCGTCGAAAGCCCGCCACCGATGCCTCCAGAGGCTGCGACAGGTGCGCAGCTAAACAATGCTGGCAACACGCCCCACGAGTATCGAATCGCCTCCAGTCCGAAGGAACGTGCGCTGCTGATCGCAGAGCTTGGTCGGCTCAGCTCCTTCTGTTTCGACACCGAAACCACCGGACTAGATCCGAAGGAGGCCAAGCTCGTGGGTCTCTCTTTTTGCTGGGAGCCTCATCAAGGTTGGTATGTTCCGGTATCTCAGGAGACCGAAGAGTCGGCTAGAATACTGGAGGAGTTCCGTCCTGTGCTTGAGAGCGAGTCGGTTGAGAAGGTGGGACACAATCTTAAGTTCGATCTGAGCGTGCTTCGATGGAACGGAGTCAGGGTTCGGGGTCGACTGTTTGACACAATGGTGGCGCACGCGCTGATCGAGCCGGAGATGCGCCATGGAATGGACTATCTCTCCGAAGCGTATCTGGGGTACACCCCGATTCCGATCACTCAGCTGATCGGTCAGAAGAAGGAGATCAACATGAGCGAAGTGCCACTCGCTCAGATCGCCGAGTATGCGACGGAGGATGCCGATGTGACTTGGCAGTTGCGATCGCTGCTCGAGCCGAAGCTTCGCGAGAAGGGTCTGGAGAAGGTGTTCTATGAGATCGAATCTCCACTCATTCCAGTCCTGGTGGAAATGGAGCACGAAGGGATTCGCATCGATGCCGCTGCCTTGTCGCAGTTCTCTGAGCAACTCGCACAGCAGATCAACACCCAGGAGCAGGAAATCCAGCGACTGGCGGGAATGGAGTTCAATCTCAATTCACCGAAACAACTCGGCGAAGTCTTGTTCGAGAGGCTGAAGATCGTCGAGAAGCCTAAAAAGACCAAGACCGGCCAGTACGCCACGCATGAGGGAATCCTTCAGGACCTAGCACCGCGTCACGAGATCGTTCGACGGATTCTTGATCATCGCACCGCCACCAAGCTCAAGAGCACCTATGCGGATACTCTTCCCTCCACCATCTTCACAAGGACCAGTCGGGTCCATACCACCTATCAGCAGGTGCTCACCACCACCGGTCGCTTAAGCTCGCAAAATCCAAACCTGCAAAATATTCCCATTCGGTCGGAGATGGGACAGGAGATTCGTCGCGCGTTCGTCGCGCGGGATGCGGGGCATGCTCTGCTTTCGGCGGACTACTCGCAGATCGAGTTGCGCATCGTTGCGGCGCTAAGCCGCGATCCGGGAATGCTGGAGGCGTTCGCGAGCGGCCTTGATATCCATACCGCCACCGCCGCGCGAGTGTACGGCGTGATGCTCCAGTTGGTCAGCGACGAGATGCGCCGCAACGCGAAAATGGTGAATTTTGGAATAACCTATGGGATCTCCGCGTTTGGTCTGGCGCAGAGGCTCGGGATTCCGCGGAGCGAGGCGGCAGGGATCATCGATTCCTATTTCCAACAGTATGGCGGAATTCGTCGTTACATCGATGAGACGATCGCCTTCGCGCGCGAGCACGGATACGTGCAGACCGTGACGGGACGACGTCGCTACCTGCCCGACATTCGTTCAGCGAACGCGATGGTGCGCGGCGGTGCCGAACGCAACGCGATCAACATGCCGATCCAAGGGACAGCCGCCGACATGATCAAAGTGGCGATGATTCGAATTCACCGCGAGTTCGAGCAACGGGGACTTCGCAGTCGCATGGTACTGCAAATCCACGACGAGCTCCTGTTTGATTTGGTGCGAGAAGAGGAGGCGGAAGTTCGGCAGGTGGTGGAGACGGAGATGAAGAATGCCCTTCCGCTGGAAGTTCCCATTCAGGTGGAGATCGGTGTGGGCGACAACTGGCTTCAAGCCCACTGAATCCAAGATCCCGCTTGCACCCTCGCGATGAACGCGGTTTTCTATCGCCCAAGCAACATTCTATGAAACCTCTTCGCATCGGTTTGATCGGCTACGGCTTCATGGGCCGGGCCCACTCCAACGCCTTCCGCAAAGTCGGCCATTTTTTCGATTTGAAGCATCAGCCCGTTCTGAAGGCTGTCTGCGCTCGTGACGCTGAGAAGGCCAAGGCTTTCGCCGCCAAATGGGGATATGAAAGCATTGAGACGGACTGGCGCAAGCTGGTGGAGCGGGACGATATCGATGTCATCGACATCGCCAGCCCGAACAACACTCACGCCGAAATCGCCATGGCGGCCGCGAAAGCCGGCAAGGCAATCCTGTGTGAGAAGCCGCTCGCGATGAACGGTCCGGAGGGCGAAAAAATGGTGGCGGCCATCGCCAAAGCGAAGGTGCCCAACATGGTTTGGTATAACTATCGTCGCATGCCAGCGGTCACCCTGGCCAAGCAACTGATCGACGAAGGTCGTCTCGGCCGCATTTTCCATTACCGCGCCAAATTTCTTCAGGACTGGACCATCAGCCCAGAGTTGCCGCAGGGCGGAGCGGGGCTGTGGCGGCTCGATGCCAAGGTGGCAGGCAGCGGGGTGACCGGCGATCTGCTGGCGCACTGCATCGATACGGCGCTTTGGTTGAACGGCAACATCGCCACCGTCACCGCGATGACCGAGACCTTCATCAAGGAGCGCAAGCACAGTCTCACGGGCAAGGTGCAGAAGGTGAGCATCGACGATGCCAGCGCGTTCCTGGCTCGATTCAGCAATGGCTCTCTGGCGACTTTTGAATCGACGCGTTACGCGCGGGGTCACAAAGCCCTCTACACTTTTGAGATCAATGGCGAACACGGCTCGATCGCGTGGGATCTTCATGACCTGCATCGGCTGCAGTATTTCGAGTATAAGGACGAGGGTCGCGTCCGCGGATGGCGCAACATCCATGTCACCGACAGCGACCATCCCTACATGAAGAACTGGTGGGTTCCGGGTCTGTCGATCGGATACGAGCACAGCTTCGGTCACCAAGTCGCGGATTTCATTCAAGGCCTTGAATCCGGAAAGCCCGCCGCACCGACCTTCAAAGACGCCCTGGCCACCGAATACGTCACCGACGCGGTTCTCAAATCCGCGCGCACGAACAGATGGGAAAAGGTGAAGAAGGTGAAATAGGGTAGGGTCCGTGGTTGCCGTTGTCAGTGGACCTGATCACTACCGACCGCCCTCCCCCACCCTCTGGATCCTGAGCGATCCTTCATCAAAGAGAGCGCGGCCTTTGCGTGCGCGCAGATCGCAGATCAGCTCCACCTCCTCCTGCTCCTCGCCGACGGTGAAGGCGTAGCTGAGTTCCTGCCAGTCGGAATCGCCGGTTTGCGAGTTCTGAAGCTTGCGGAGGGAGATTCGCAAGCCGGCACCGGATCCGCGGACGGACTTTCCACCCCCGACGATTCCCTCGCTCCTGACACTCCCAACCAGCTTGTAGCTGCCCGGGGTTAGGATTACCATCGCCCGATAGGACGCCAGGCAGTTTGAGAGGGATTCCTCCGCCGGCTTCTCCCCCGGTTCCACCGCCTCGATGATCAAGAGTTTATGGCCGTTCTGCTCCAATTGACGGAACTGGGCGTTCCCCGCATCGAGCCGACTTTTCCATCCACGCACCGGCGCTTCATGCTGGGAATTGAAGACCAGAGGCTTCGCCTCTGCACCGGCGAGTACCCGGAGCAAAAATGCCCCGCGCTGCTCGACCTGGCGCGTGACCTTGCGCACCTCGGCGTCGTAATGAGCAAGCTGATCTGGATCGTTCTCCGCTAAGAGCGGCCTCACACGGGACCGTACTTCGCGAATCCGATTCGTCATCCGATCCACCAGAAAAACATTGGTGGTGAGCATCGCTGCGCGTGCACGAAAGCGGGCTTTCCCCACTGGGGTAGTCAAAAACGCACTCGCGACCATGCCCTCGGGCTGCGGGAAAATGGTGCCGCGAGGCTCCCAGAACATCTGGTCCATTCCATGGGGCATGAAGACGATTCGATCGGTGTCAGGATCGTGATACACCCGATAATTGTTCTTCTTCATCAGGTATCCATCCCAGTGCCAGGTCATCATCTCGAGCGCGATGAAACTCAGAAACCGATCCACATCAAGACGCTTCTCAAGTGCGGCCATCCGTTGAACTGGGTTCGCGATTTCGCAAGCCTCTACCAATGCTTTTACTTCCGGCTGCCCTGCCGCCTCCGCTCCAGAAATCCGTTCCATCGGCTCGTTGATATCTTTAAGGAAGCCTCCGTCGTAGAGATTACCTCGCGGAGTGGCGAAGTGACGTTTGAGGAAACTCTTCCCAAAGCCCTCCTTGAGCACATACAGCCCAAGCTTTCGTCCATTCAACTCCACGATCGCATGCCCGACCCTTGCTGCAGGGACACCTGCGGCAAGAAACAGATCAGAGCAGAGTAATTCCGTCAGATAACTCCC
>JAYTTC010000399.1:0-1549 GCA_043745255.1 Verrucomicrobiales bacterium | reverse complement strand
GGGAGTTGGCGGTTTGCCACCAGACCCAGCCGAGGAAGGCCAAGCCAGTCACCGCCAAAATCCAATAAAAGTCACCTCCGCCTGGCTTCGGCGATACGGGCAATTTGAACTTGGTGTGCTGCAGCACGGCTGGATATAGCCACAGCTGGGCACCTTTGCCCAAGTGTTAAGTGAAGGTTTGGGCCGCCGTAAATTATCTTACGCAAGGCTTGACCTTTTCCCCCGGCAAGTCACATTACGCGGCTCGGTTATTAAATTTATGTTGCACATCCGGAATATCGCCATCATCGCCCACGTTGATCATGGCAAGACAACTTTGGTGGATTGCTTGCTCAAGCAGTCCGGCACTTTTCGCGAAAACCAGCACGAGTCCGGCGAAGAACGCCTCATGGATTCGATGGATCTGGAACGGGAGAAGGGCATTACCATTCGCGCCAAGAACGCCGCGTTTAAATACAAGAATTACCACGTCAACATCGTGGACACCCCGGGGCACGCCGATTTCGGCGGCGAGGTGGAGCGCATCCTGAGCATGATTGACGGCGTGCTGCTCGTGGTTGACTCCGTGGACGGCCCGCAGGCGCAAACGCGTTTCGTGCTGCGCAAGGCCTTGGAAGCCGGCGCGAAGCCGATCGTCGTCATCAACAAGATCGACCGCGACAACGCCACCCCACACAAGGTGCTCGACGCCGTGTTTGACCTGTTCGTGTCCCTGCACGCCACGGATGAACAATTGGATTTCCCGGTTATTTACGCCAGTGCCAAGGGCGGTTATGCCAAGGAACAGTTGGATCACGCCAGTGGTACCATGGAGCCGCTGTTTGACGCTATCATCAAGCATATCCCGCCGCCGCGCGCCCATGCCGGCGAAGGCTTCAAGTTGCTGGTCGCCAATCTGGATTACTCCGATTACCTGGGCCGGATCGCGCTGGGTAAAATCGTTTGCGGCAAAGTGAAAGTTGGCGACCCGTCCGTTTGTATTCACGGCGATGGCCGCAAGGAAAAATCCAAAATCACCGCGATCTTCCACTTCGAGGGGATGAAACGGATTGAAATTGCCGAGGCGCACGCGGGCGACATCATCGGGATTGCCGGATTTGAAGATGTGTTCATCAGCGAGACCATTACGGACTCTGATATCCGCGAAGCGTTGCCCTTTGTGCCGATTGATCCGCCGACGATTCAGATGCAGTTCGCCGTTAATGACGGACCGCTCGCCGGCCAGGATGGCAAACTCGTCACGGCCCGACATATCCGTGAGCGCCTGCTCAAGGAGAAGCGCACCAACGTGTCCATCCGCGTGGAGGACACCGCGATGCCGAGTATTTTTGAGGTCAGCGGCCGGGGCGAAATGCAGATCGCCATTCTCGTGGAGCAAATGCGCCGCGAAGGTTACGAAGTGCTGGTCTCGCGGCCCGAGGTCATTTATCGCAAGGATAAAGACGGCAATGTGCTGGAACCGATCGAAAAATTATTCCTGGAAATTCCGAAGGAAACAATGGGGTCGGTCATGGAAAATCTCGCCGGTCGCAAGGCGGAGATCACCAAC
>JAYTTC010000398.1:0-1550 GCA_043745255.1 Verrucomicrobiales bacterium | reverse complement strand
TCTTCCAACTGACCCACAAGGCCGCGTCTGCGGGTCGCATCGCTTGAGGCAGCGAGCGTATCGCGGTCACGAACGAACCGCGCTTGGTTGGCCACGCTCTTGAAGTGCAGAGCGGCCGCTTCCGCGACGTCCATCTCCCGAGCCAGCGACGACTGCTCGCGTCGACTAGCACCGGCGTTGTGAGTTGAGCTTCTCAGCTGGGCTAGTCCTGACTCAAATCCTCTCGCAACCGTCTCGAGCTGCCGGATGAAAACATCCGTGGGATATACCGCTCGCCAGCCCTCCAAATGATCGTAAGGAATGCCCACCATAGCGCTCGCGTATCCTGTCGATTTGCTCCAGAGCGGGTTTGCGGGACCGACCTGCAAGGGTGCCGAGTAGACCACGCCGCCATGGTACGGGAATTCGCTGAACGCGGCGCTGTATTGTTTCCATGCGATGACCACGGATGGCGCGAACGATTTTCCGAACCGCCGTTCCGCCACGCGCATCATCGCCTCGTCGGTGGAGATCGTGCTCGAGCCCAAAACCTCCGCGACCACCTCCAAGTTCGGGGATGGATATCCGCCCAGCGTCCAGCCCAGCATCAGTCCATCGACCTTCGTCTCTCGCAGATTGGCGGCGTGCTGCGCCACATTTGCCACGGCGGGAATATAGGGAACCGCGGAGAGCTCCCAGGTATTGCCCGCCTGGATCTTGGCTAAAGTCTTCAAGCCACGACTTCGAGCGTTGTTCCAGTGCTGAGTTGCGCGCGGTCCGGGTCCGACGGAGGAGATAGAATACTCCCCCACCTCGCTCCGGATCCCGCCGCGTTCGATCGGAAGGCTCCACTCGCTCACGCTCATCAACGCGGCTTCCTTGGGAAGCTGGCGGATGATTTCCTCTGAGGCTCCGTCGCTCCAGCCCCAGTCCCACGCGATCAGTTTTGCAGACGCACTGGCCTCTCGAATCCCTGCGGCGATCAATCCGTTCACCTCAGCGATCACATGGGCGGGCGCACGTTCCCCGCATCGAGGACAGTTCTGCCCCGCTCCGTGTGACCAGCAGTTCGTCAGATTCTCCGAGGCGGTAATGGTGAACAATCCGGCCAAGTCGGGCACCGCTCGGCAGAGGGATGCGATAGAGCTCTGGATGTAACTCTGAACAGGCTTTGCGCTGCTGCAGAGCGCTGCGTGATCTCCCTCCACCACACCCTTCAGTTCCGGTCGGGCTGCGAAAAATGCCAAGGGCATCGAGCGCGGCTCGTTGAGATAGAGATAAATTCCGATGCCGTGTTTCTTCGCGCGTTTGACGAGTTGGCGCAGATTTTTCAACCGCTCCTCGTGACGGAAGCTGAGTGTCGGATCCCAGGGAAAGGGGGCGAGTTTGTAGAGTACCGCCTGCAGCCAGACTCCGTTCACGCCGGTTTGGGCGAGTCGCGCCAGATAGCCCTCCGGATAAGGATCCACCTCGGGCTCCAGCAAGGGATCTCCGTATAGCGCGAAGTAAGAATAACAAAAACGCGGTCCCGCGTTGGGGGCTGCGGACGAATCGAATGCGTGTGAATGCTG
>JAYTTC010000397.1:0-5641 GCA_043745255.1 Verrucomicrobiales bacterium | reverse complement strand
TGCTGGGCAACGCGTTTTTCTTCTTCATCGCAGCGCTGTTGCAACTGAACATTATCATCTACGGGCAGGACATCCTTCACCTCGACCAGACGCGGAACGGTTATTTGCAAGCCGCCATCGCAATCGGCATCGGCACAGGCAGTCTTGCGGCGGGATATCTATCCGGAGGGAAGATCGAGTATGGTTTGATTCCGCTGGGTGCTAGCGGGCTCACTGGATTCGCTGTGATTTTGGGTGCGGGAACACTCTCCTTTGGAGGCGTGCTCGGCACCCTCGCTCTTCTTGGATTTTTCGGCGGCTTCTTCATCGTGCCGATCTCCGCGTTGTTGCAGCACCGGCCGGCGGCTGGGAGCAAGGGAGCGATGCTGGCAGCTTCGAACCTCATTTCGTGGATCGGCGTTTTTATGGCATCCGGGATCTATTACCTCTCGGCCACCGTCCTGCACCTCAGTCCTCATGGCATCTTTCTTTGGAGTGCGGCGGTTACCGCAGTGGGTACGATCTACGTCCTTTTCCTTCTTCCTGACGCCTTAGTTCGCTTCCTACTCTGGATCCTCACCCACACCGTGTACCGCGTGCGGGTGGAGGGTCGCGAGAATATTCCGGCAAAGGGGGGTGCCCTGTTTGTCTGCAATCACCTCTCGTTCGTGGATGCGCTGCTGGTCATGGCGTCCACCGACCGGTTCGTGCGCTTCATTCTCCTTCGGGACATCTATGAGCACTGGTTGCTCAAGCCTTTCGCTCGAATCATGGGAGCGATTCCGATCTCCTCCCAACTCCGTCCTCGGGAGATGATCGCGTCGCTGCGCGCAGCGAGCGAAGCCATCCAGCGTGGAGATGTAGTATGTATTTTCGCCGAAGGCCAGATTAGCCGCATCGGGCAGATGCTTCCCTTCCGGCGGGGTCTGGAACGGATTATGAAGGGTGTCGAAGCCCCGATCATCCCGATCTGTCTGGATGGCGTCTGGGGCAGTATCTTCAGCTTCGATCAAGGCCGTTTCGTATGGAAGCTTCCTCGCCAAATCCCCTATCCAGTGAGCGTCTGCTACGGTAAACCGCTACCCGGCCAGTCCACACCGGTGCAGGTGCGACAAGCGGTCCAGGAACTTCACTGTGAGGCTGCGCGGCTGCGTAAGCGCACATTCAAACCGCTTCATCGATCCTTCATCACCACTGGAAGACGCTACCCTTTCAGATTTGCCATGGCCGATGCCCAGGTTCCTTTTCTTAATTTTTTCAGCGCGCTGATCCGGGCGCTTTTCCTGGCACGACGGTTTCGAAAGCCTTGCGCCGATCAAGAGCACGTTGGATTGCTTCTACCCCCTTCTGTAGGGGGTGCGCTTGCCAACTTCGCGCTGCTTCTGATGGGCAAAGTGCCCGTGCATCTCAACTATACGCTGTCTGAAGAAGCCATCGCGTCGTGCATCGCGCAGTGCGGCATCAAGACCGTAATTTCATCTTCGGCATTCCTCGAGCGGATGAAGTTCAAAGTTCCGGTACCGGTGCTCAAGCTGGATGAACTGATCCAGGGTGCCGGATGGGATCGATTCATGGCCGCGCTCTCGGCTGTCTTCCTGCCTGCCCGCTGGCTGGAGCGATCGGTAGGTTGCCGTCGACGGATCGGCCTCGATGATCTGGCCACGGTCATCTTCTCCAGCGGGAGCACCGGCGATCCCAAAGGGGTAATGCTCACTCACTACAACATTGCCTCGAATGTGCAGCAATTCGATCAGGTGTTCGCTCTCCGGCCTAGCGATCGAATTCTCGGAGTTCTCCCGTTCTTTCACTCTTTCGGATTCACCGCCACTCTGGCCCTGCCCGCACTGGTCGGTGTGGGTGCCGTCTATCATCCGAATCCGCTCGATACAAAAGCGATCGGGCCTCTGGTGCGAACCCAACGGGTCACCTTCCTGCTCACCACGCCGACATTTCTGCAGATGTATGTTCGGGGTTGCGAGCCAGAGGATTTTGGAAGCTTGAGGTTCGTGCTCGCCGGAGCTGAAAAACTTTCCGAGCATGCAGCTCTGGCGTTCGAGGAGAAGTTTGGAGTTCGTCCGGTGGAGGCCTATGGTTGCACCGAGTGCTCTCCTGGTGTGAGCGTGAGCACTCACGACTATCGCGCTGCGGGGTTCCGTCAGGTGGGAGCGAAGCGCGGCAAGATTGGTCATCCCTTGCCGGGGGTGAGTGTTCGCATCGTGGATCCGGAGTCGCTTGAGCCTGTGGCTATCGGACAGCCGGGACTCCTGCTCGTCCGGGGTCCGAATCTTATGAAGGGGTATTTGGGTCGACCGGAGGCCACCGAGAAAGTCTTCACCGCCGGATGGTACATCACCGGCGACATTGCCATGCTGGATGAGGATGGGTTTCTCCAGATTACCGATCGCTTGAGCCGATTCAGCAAGATCGGCGGAGAGATGGTTCCGCACGTGAAGGTGGAAGAAACCTTGCAGGGCTTGGTAGAGCTCACCGAACGTGGTTTGGTTGTCACCGGTGTTCCGGATGAGAAGAAGGGGGAAAGGCTGGTAGTTCTACATGTTCTTGACGAGGTAGCTTTGCAAATAGTGTTCGAGAAGCTGGCTGGGGTGGACTTGCCCAATCTCTGGATTCCGCGCACGACCCATTTCTTTCGCCTTGAGACGCTGCCCTATCTTGGAACCGGAAAGCTAGACCTCAGAAAAATCCGCGAGCTCGCGCTGCAATTCTCGACTTCCGTCGAGTGACTGGAGATGGGAGGTTCGCCCAATGAGCTGGTTTCAACTCGATCCGGAGAGTATTGCGCGTCGCATCCAAGAGACGGGATCCAACCCGGTCCTGCCCTCGAGGGTGGCCTCCGCCATCCGCGGCGTCCTCGGGTTTACTTGTGTCAGCGTGGCGGGATTCGCACCGTGGGCGATTGGAGGGCGC
Source organism: Verrucomicrobiales bacterium (assembly GCA_043745255.1). Lineage (GTDB taxonomy): Bacteria > Verrucomicrobiota > Verrucomicrobiia > Limisphaerales > UBA11320 > UBA11320. The sequence goes on along the minus strand of JAYTTC010000397.1, from coordinate 2,737 downwards.
TTCTTCTATCGGTGGGTGGGCGAGACGGGAATGTATCTGGCCTGTGCGTTTGTCTTCATAGGACTGAGCGGTCTCCTATTACATCGCTTGATTCTCGGTCCGGGGTCCTTGGGTCGGTTCTATCGAGTGTTTGGTGTCGCGTTCACAGGGTATTCTGTTGCCTGGATCGCGGGTTGGAGGGCGTTGGGGGGGCATCCCGGGAGTGTGGTGGGTTTATTGGCGGGTGCCGCAGCGATGGGCTGGACGCTGTGTCGCGCCTTCGGGTCGAATCGATTGCTCTTTCGTGTGATTGTCATGCTTTTTGTCCTGAATGCATTAGGCTACTTCTTAGGGGGGTGGGTGGAGGAATCGGTGGCGGGCTGGAAGGGAATGAGCCTCCTTGGACGCGAACTCGCTCGGAATGACCGCAGAACTCTCGCCATGCTGCTTTGGGGCGTTTGCTATGGGATAGGCCTCGGTGCTGGGCTCGGACTTGCATTTCACGAGTGTCAGGCCCAGGCGCGCGCGCTTCTTCGGAGCTCTGGGGTGGACAATTGTGCCTCTTGAACTCGGTCCGAGTTTGGGCTCTTATACCCCTGTCAGCCTCGGGTTGGGTTCGCGGGGCGGGCGTGTCTCTTGGTGGAGGCAACAGAACTGCTGAACCCGAAAACGAAAACACCACAAATTCCGTGAACAAATTCCTCACACTCCTCGCAGCTCTTCTCATCTCGGCCTCTGCGTTCGCCGGCGAGTTCCCTGACATCAGCATCTCGGAAGTCAAAGCCCTCGCGAAGTCCAAGAAAGCGACCATCATCGATGTCAACGGGACCGAGTCCTTCAACAAAGGACATGTGCCCGGAGCCGTCAACTTCGACGTTGTCAGCGGGAAGCTCGCCGACGCGCTGCCGAAGGACAAAAACGCGCTGATCGTGGCCTACTGCGGTAGCCCGAAGTGCAAGGCTTACCAGGCCGCCGCCACCGCGGCTGAGAAGCTCGGCTACAAGAACGTGAAGCATATGTCTGCGGGCATCTCCGGATGGCTCCAGGCTGGCGAGAAGACCGAATCCGCTAAGTAAGCCTGGATCTGTTAAGTTATTTCGAGAACAGGCACCACGGAAACGTGGTGCCTGTTTTTTTTGCCCTGCCCGTTCCCGATCTGCTGTGGGACAAGATGCAGACCGAGTGAGCTGGGTAAGGCACCGGAGCGGTATTTTTATCTCGGTGAAAGTCCCTGTCCCGCTATGGAACAGTGCAGGGGCGCAATGGCTTGCTCACAAGAGTGATCATGGGTGGCAATGATCACTGTCCCCACTCTCGTGGCAAATCCTTCAAGGTGGACTTGAGAATGCGGCGCACGCCTTCCCTCTCAAGCGATGTCAAATAGGCGTAGTCAGGATCATTGGATTTTGCTCTCAAGGCCGCGCCCAGTTTCTGATAAACTCTTTGCTTCAAGATCGATGGCAGCGCTTCGAACACCGGATTGTAGATCATGTAGCTGCATCGATGTTTGAAGAGACGAGTGTGGAGATCCAAATCTTTGAGCGAGATTCCGCTCGCGGCACGACGGTTTTCCAGAAAGTCCTTCTTGAATTGAGAATCCCCTTCGATGCCTCCCATGGGCAGCGGGGCCTCGTCCTTGAAGAGGAGATAGCGAACCAAAATTTGTGCCTGCGACTCGAGCTCCGTCGTCTGTTCCGGAGTGAAGCTTTCGGGATTCGCGTGCAGCGCTGTGCGCGTCCGGTAGGCCGCCTCGACAACGCGATTCACGAACCCGCTCTGATGCTCCAAGAGGAGCTGCGCGAGTAAGTCGCTCGTTTCGACGGGATACTTGGAGAAACTGAATCGTGCGCCGGGCGGATTAGGAATCTTGATGAGTGAGCCTGCGGAAAGCTGGCCAGTGACATTGCCCAGGTGATTGGTCAGTCCGCGATCGCCCGTGACGTGCCATCCGCCGAATCGCTCCTCAAAGGGAATCCCATGGCCGGATTGTTCCAGCCGATAGGCGGTCAGGCTCCCGCCGCCGGGTCCTGGCACTACTGATTTGACGACCCAACCAGGGACGCGTCCGGTGTCCTCCCCTGCGTGGCAGTTCATGCAACGTGCGGACCGATCAAAATGAAGCGCGCGACCCTCCTTCGGAACGTCAAAAATATAGAAAATCCCCCCCAACTCGGGATCGAGAGAGATCACTTCTATCCTTCCGCCCGGCACGTATCCTACGGAGATGTCGTCGCTAAAGTAAATTGCCCGTGGGTTGGAGGGGGAAATGAGGCTGAGCTGCAGGCTGGTGGTGGAAAAGACCAGACCTTGTGAGGACGCTGGGACATGGAGCAGCTTCAGAAAACTCAGCAGAAAGGCTTTCTCGCTGGATCGATCGAGAGACAATCGACCCGATTCCAGGTCCTGCTTGAGCTGGGAGACAGGATCTTTCGGGGTTCTTTCCCGGTAACGATGGGGTGGTGCATCCAGATCGTCATAGGTAGGCGCATCTGCCGATGCCTGGATTCGACCCGCCAGCACGAGTCCAATCAGGAACCAGCGACTTATCGTGGGTTGACTCATTCGTGGAGGATTAAGGCTGTTTGTTACGTCTGGATCATCACCATCCGCCCGGAGCACTCAAGCCGTTATTCGGCATCAAATCATGTCGGGGTACAAATCGCGCTCAACGGTAACTTCTGGGATATGGGGTCGCATGATCACCCTGCCATGAGTCGGGCTGCGGAGCTTTGAAAGTTTCTCATACCGCGTCGTGAGT
>JAYTTC010000396.1:0-5644 GCA_043745255.1 Verrucomicrobiales bacterium | reverse complement strand
CAAAGGCTTGAAGAAGGGCGAGCAGATCCTCGATCACATGGGCAGCACGGAGCTGGCCGCCATCTCCTCGTTTATGGCGACAACGGAGCCGGCAAGTCCTCCCTCTACTGGGCGCTCTACACGTTCCTTCAAAGCGCCCGAAAGCCGAAGAACTCCATCGCCAAATACTTCGATCCCGCAGGCTCCGAAAGCCTGCTCAACATCCACGAGCAGGCCACCGGCTGCACCGCCAAGCCCGGCGAAATCGCCCTGACCCTCCGCGGCACCGCGACAAAGAACGACACCACCTACCGCATCAGCCAAGCCGACCACGGCACACACAATCAACCGGCCATCCTCAAAGGCGACCTCGCCAGCGACTTGATCACCTACCGCTTCTTCTTTGGCTTCGCCGATTTCAGAAACTCCGAGAAGTTCAACATTTGGCCGCTCTTCGAAAAGGAAATCCTCCCATTCTGCGTCTCCACGGGCGGAAAGGTGCCTATTACGAATCCAGGTTCGAGAACCTGTTCCGGGCCGCGAAAGGGAACGAGTTCCAGTCTCTGTTCGAACGCCTGATGGGCTTGGCCTACAAGGCAGATTTCATGGCTTGCCGCCCGTGGGGCAACAAAGGCGACCGGAAGAACGACGGTTTTCTTGAATCACAGCGGCGGTTGTTTCTGGTTTACGCCCCCAATGATATGACGTCCAAGGACGCCATCCTTGCGTACGAGGAAGCCTCGAGCTCTGAATCCCTCCTATTGTCGCGAACCGGCTATGCGGAGCGCGGGAGAACATCTAAGATCTGTGGAAAGGCGTCAGTGAAATCCAGATCTCAAGCATGGGTCTACGTCTTGGACCTGAGGTCGTGCGGCCCACGGCCATCCGTCTGGTGGCCCCAGTTGGCTCACGGTCTGAGAGGATTGAGATTTTGCACAGATTTGCACACGCGTGCATCGCTTTTGTACGCTTTCGTTCGGATCAACAAAAACACCTCACGAAGGAACGCGTTCACGCGGTTTTTCTTAGGAAAAGTGGCGAAATTCCTCGCGTTTTCGAATCCCGTTGGGGTCGCCATTTCTTCTACCTCATTGCGGCGAGCCTGCGTAGGCGAGACGAAGTCGTCGCACTCGGGATTTCGACGGGGTTTTTGCACTACCGCGCGGCGCCGAAACTTCAAGTGGAGTTACGCACGCATGCCGATGGGACACGTTGGGACGGAGGGTCGGGTTCCGAAGCACGGTCGAAACCTAGACTCGATCGTCGGTGCAGCAAAGAATGAAAAGCCCGGGTCGATTGCCAATGGGATGCCAATCCACGATGCCGGAGACCCGCCTCAACGTCGCCGCAGATCTGAGCTTCCCGCTCAATATGTCAAATATTGAGATGCGATCCCGCCTTGCCCGCTTCCGCAAACGATCAACGCATTCATCGACGCGTCCATTGAGTGGACACGCGACCTTGGTTTCCCGAACAAAAGCCTCAGGGGCGGCCCAGCACCACTCGAAAGCCTGCCTCCGAACTTGGCGCACGGGATGCGGATCTGTCCACTCCACGAACGACGTTACCGCTTAGGCCGCTCACGGGCCCTTTCGGATCGACCGCGGAGCCAGCAGTTAAGGGGGCGAACTTATCAGAACACCACTCCAACGTCGAACGGCGACCCCGCATGCCACAGATATCAAAGATACCGGATAAGTTGGGAGGGCGCAGACCCACCGACTCGAAGGGCCCGTTGCTGTCGCAGTTGCGATAGACACAGAAGAGGGAGTTCGCAAGGTCGTCTCCATAGTAGTAACGCGTCTGGGTTCCACTCCTAGCCATGTATTCCCACTCCGCCTCTGTGGGCAGCCGATAGACCCAGCCATTCGGCAACCGCCTGGCCCGGCGCTCCACGTCGGTCAGCAGGCTGCAATAGCTTATTGCCTGGGCATAAGTAGGAACTGCGGGGGCTTGTGGGTTCCCAAAAAATTGAACGCCTGTGAGCGAATAAAAATCCTGGCTGGTGATCTGGTCTTTTCCGACCCAAAAACCCTTGGTAAGCGTAACTTGGTGCCGCGTTTCACCGGGATCGCGCCCCAATTCGCCCACCGGGCTGCCCATGAAGTAGGTGCCTGGAGGAATCCAGACGAGCCGGTTAGGAGTTGGGTTTTGAGGCAAGGCGGGGCCTTTTGCCAGAACGACTCGAAAGCCCACCGTGCTGGAGTGCCCATCGGGGGCCATCGCAGCGCGAGAGGAGGAGCGACACTGAGTTGCGGCTACGTTCCAGCTGCCCCCCCGAATAACCCGCGCGCTGCCATCGGTCGGACCGCGCGGATCAAGCTGGCGTTGGTCGCCCAGCGGCCCATACCAGTCCGAGCACCACTCTGACACATTCCCATAGATGTCAAAGAGGCCCCACGGATTCGGCCCGCGGCCGCGGACCGGCTCCTCATGCCCAGGACCGTTATTCTCAAACCACGCGTAGTCGCCCAGCAAGACGGAGTTGGTCCCAAAGAAGTAAGGATCGGTTGTTGCAGCGCGGGCGGCGTACTCCCACTCGGCCTCCGTGGGAAGTCGATATACATAGCCCGAAGGAAGGCGCCCGGCGGAATATTCGCGCTGCGTGAGTGATTCACAGTAGATCACCGCATCACTCCACGAAACGTTTTCTACGGGAAGATTGGACCCAGCGGAGTATAGGCTCGGTGAAGAAAGGCGGGTCCCAAGGAACTCCGATTGACGCACCTCAAGCGCGCCGATGAAGAAGCCGTCTGTCAGAGTGACAGTATGTCGGACCTCATCCTGAAGGCGCTCCGGGTCATCGGTGGAGCTGCCCATCTCGAATGATCCCGCAGGAATCCAGACCAGGGTTCCCGGGAGAGGGTTGCGCGGGATTTGAATAGTCCGGTAGTAACGCTTCCCAGGACCGGCAGGGTCGAAAACGAGAAGGCTCGACTCGGGCATCGTAAAATTGGTCACAGGCTGCCAGCCATACGCCCCCTCCAGGGACGCCGAGTACTGCAGCTGAACCCCCACGCCTGCCTCTCCGACGATCCGGACACCTGCATAAAGCTGGATACTGGTCACATCAGGATAAGAGGAGGGCCCGATCTGTAATACGACACCTCCATGGTAACCGAACCCTGCGTCAGTGACGGAGATACTGACGACCTTGCCATTCCCGATTTGAGCGACAGCTGCCGCGCCGGAGCCGCTACCCGTCAGAGTGACGGCGGGCGGTGTGAAGTAACCATCTCCTCCGAAGGTCACCACCACATCCACAACGAACCCGTTCACCACGGCGGCCTCCGCCGTCGCTTGATTGGAAATGCCATTGGCGGCGTTGAGAGTCCCTCCGGAGACGAGTACCAGGAACGCGAGGAGGATGTATCTCAGAGGGGCCAGGTCGAGGTCGGCAGTCGCGAAGAGAAATGTAAGCATCGGGAAACTCCGTTGGAACAGCGCAGGCCCATTAGCCTGACGTTCTCACTAAAACCCGTAGCTGGAACACGGTCAAGCATCAAGAAGTAGGCCAAGCAGTTGCACCAGTCCACACGCGATGCGACCCTTGGCTGCTGAACGGAGCACAGATGAATTTCGCAGAGGTCCTGGCATGCTCATTGGGACATATCCTGATGTATATCGCACCAAAGTCCTTCCTTGTCACTGACAGGCATTTGCTTTTTCACGGCTGGACCGGTGTGCGTGGTAGAAAGTCCGTCCGAGCGGAAAAGCAAAGCATCGATCGCACGAGGTGGAACGGCTACCTGCCGCGAGGGTCCGGCGACCCTTGCGAAGCGACAGGGAAATATCCAGTAAGGAGGATTTGAGTGGGAGCTGGGCGTGGTCCGTGCGCTGCCTTTCCCAGCCCAGAGAGGAGAATAAATCCGGGAGTCTCACGAGATTCCGCTACCAATGACGGGTCACGAGCGGCGCTGCTTCGTCACTCGTGGCGGCTCCTCGTGAGAGAGACGCTGATTTCTTTGCCTCCGGTGGACTGACGTCGGACCTGAAACGCACTGGACCGCAGAAGGCTGAATTCTGCGGAACCAAGACCTAGCAGGCCGTCTGACTTAGAATGTCGTTCCCCAGGGTGCCCGCCAGGGCAATTGTTTGGATCCAGGGTTTTCTGGGCGTCGGCGTGCTAGAACCAAAACAAAGCTCTCGTTGATCAAGGCCACGTTGTTGCGACGAAAAGCGCAATGGGTGTCGGGGTCGATATTGATGAAGCGGGGACCCATGCAGAGCTCGGTGCCGTTGCCCGCCTCCATCTTCAAGGAAACCCTCATCGGATCGGCTCCTTTTTCCGCAGGAAAATATCGAGCAGCCTGTCGCGACGATTCCTAAGGGATAGCTCAGCACAAACGAACTCCTCAGCCGGACTCACGTCCGGTGGGGACAAGTCCGACAGGCTGCTAGATGCGGGAATGGCTTGTCCGCGAAACATGCGAACCACGCGAAAGGAAAGTAGCCTGGTGAATATCCCGAGACTGAGAACCGACTCCTTTTAGTGAGAAGTTCCAATTACTCTGCAATGCCTTCTGCTTTCGCGTGATTCGTGTGGTTCGCGGGCCACTCCCGACCGGTTTGCTTGTGCTGGCCGCATCTGCCGGGTAGAACGCTCCGAACACGCCGCCGAACTCAACACCTATGAACACTCGTTTCCCCCTAGCCGCCTCAGTGATCCTCACCGTTTCGGCCTTAGCAGGACTTGCCGCCGACCTGCCCGCAATTCCGGAGCGACCGATCGCCCAGAAAAAGGAGCTCCTGTTTTCCGACGATTTCCAAAACGAGACTCCGGCCAAGCCGTGGCATCGAGTGGTAGACACGTTTGCCTTCGAGAATGGTGCCCTGAAAGGCACGCAGACACGGGTGAAGGACACCCCCTCGCAGGACGGCAAATCCACCATCACTGCCCACGCTGCGGTCTACGGGCTCGAGATACCGACCAAGGACAGCATCGTGGAGTGCAAGATCCGGTTCGACGGCGCCACGATGATGGATGTCGAGTTCGATGACCGCAAATATACCGGCTCCCACTACGGCCATCTCTGCCGGGCTATGGTGCGGCTCGACAAAGTGACGATTCTCGACGAGCGCGAAGGGAGTCAGAATGAGGTGATCAAGGCCCTGCAGAAGGATCCCGCCAAAAAGGCTGAGGCTTCCAAGATGCTGGCCGACAAGAGTGCCAGTTTTCCGGTGAAGCTCGAACAGAACAAGACCTACACCTTTGTCGTGGAGACTGTCGGTGACGAAATGCGCGCCAGCATCGATGGCAGGCCTGTCGCCTATCTGAAATCAGCGGGCATAGGCCATCCCACGAAGTCCAAGATTGAGCTGGGGGTCGGCGGACAGAGCGGCTGGTTCGATGACATCAAGGTCTGGAACGCGGAGCCCGTCCGAAAGTAAAACAGAGCCTGTGGTCCAGCTCCCACTCGCACAGGCTTGCAAAGCACGACCGCACCACCCGAGCGCCTTCTATGCAGGGCTTCTCCTCTGTGGGGTAGATGGCAGTCAGTTCTCCATTGCCAACACTCCTCAGGTAAAACAGAGGATGAAGAAGGCCAGGAGCCGACGCCAGTTGGATTGGAAGAAGCATCCGGCCGATGTGTTGGTGGCCTTGTATTCTCGGCGCTGGGAACAGGAAGGGTTTTATCGAGAGTTGAAAGTGGATATGCGGTCT